>NZ_JBFRGE010000086.1:0-24422 GCF_052115185.1 Paenibacillus sp. 2TAB19
ATATGAGTGTGGATGATGTAAATGCGGTACACGACACTCATATAGCACATACTTGGATTTTCGGCCGGCAACGTTCGTTTGCTGCCATAAAAGTGAATTTCAATGGATCCATATTGCACAACGGCATAAGGATTCGGGCGAGTGTACAACTGAACAATGGTGAATCCGAGGTTTTCGTAAAAGGCGACCTGTTCCTTTATGGACGGACACGGTAAAATAGGAATGATTTTATCCATTAGCGTTCAACTCCTGGCGGGGGATTTAGCTTACAACCTTATCGTACAACATTCATGCAAATGATAAGGTTTGGAGAAATGCAGGCACTAAGAAAGAGGGGATGGCATGAAACGAAAAAGCATCCGAATGCGCTTAATGTTGTTAATGATTCTACTCGCTACGCTTCCGGTATTAATCGTGACGCTTATTGCAACCGTTAACACGCGAAACTCGGTCGAGGAAGAGATCATTAACGCCAATCTTTCGCGGATCGAATGGTCCGAGCAATATTTGAACGAACTTATTGAGCAGATCGATATTCTGTTTTATTCGCTGCAGATCAATCAAGAGCTGGTGTCCGGTTTGGACGACACGGACAACCCCGATGTCAGCGTGCAGTATCGGTCGCTGAATCATATTCGCGAGGCGCTATCGTCGCAGTTCTACACCAATTCCCGCAAAATCGATGAACTAACGCTTTACATGCATRAAAGCCAAAAAGCGATTACCGTCGATTTTGCCAATAACGGTACCGTCTATCCGTTGACCATCGACGATACGGCTTGGAAGCGGCTGCTGCGCGAGCCGATTAACATCTACTTCAAGCAAACGAATGAAGGCATCTATGCTTATCATAGCATTAACCGCTTCGAGGACCGAATGCTTATAGGCGGCATCGGCGTTCGAATTAACCGCGACGTATGGCAGCAGGTCAGCCATATCCTGCAGTCGGAGGCGGAGAGCACCGTGTTTCTGCTCAATGACGAAGGAGAGACGCTCTCCGGCTCAACGGTATCGGAGCAGACGGACGACATTCGCACGCTTCTGACTGACCAGATGCTGAGCGGCAACGATGAGCCGTATATCGTAGAGGGCGGGTACTTCTTCTTTATCAAAAAAATTGCCGGCGGTCAGCTCACGATCGTCAAAGCGATTCCGTTCTCGACCGTATCGGAAAGCGCAAGGCCTACGATTGTCGCAGGCGCTCTGATCGGAGGATTTTTCGTTCTATTGTCTCTGTTGCTGTCCGTATTGTTCTCGCTCCGAATTACACGTCCAATCATCGGACTCGCCAAGTCTATGCGCCATGCTCATGTCAGCAATTTCGAGCAGCATTCCATTCAGAGCCAGGATGAAATCGGGCTGTTGGAGCGGGGCTATAACGCGATGATGGGAAGAATCAAAGAGCTGATCGAGGTGGAGTATCAGCAGGAGATCGAAGTGAAGAAGGCGCAGCTGCTGGCACTGCAAGCTCAGATCAATCCTCACTTTTTGCATAATACACTCCAATTGATCGGGGGCATGGCGTTATCCGTTAATGCGGTTAAGATTCACGAAATTACGCTTGTCGTCGGCGATTTGCTGCGTTATTCCATTAGCACCGACGGGGAGCTTGTGAAGCTGGACGAAGAGCTTCGACATATGCGCAACTATATTTTTATCCAGGAAAATAGGTTCTACGGTCGCTGCCAAGTGGGGATGGACGTGGACGAGCAGGTGCTTGCCAGCCAGCTGCCGCGGTTCACGCTGCAGCCTATCGTAGAGAATGCTTTCGAGTACGGCTTGCAGCCGAAGAGAGGTAGCTGGCATCTCTTTATTCGCATGAAGCGGATTCGGAATCGATGCGTCTTCATCGTCGTGGATCAAGGGATCGGCATTGTGCCGGAGCGGCTGGAGGAAATCAGAGATCGGCTCAAAGGGCGCATTACTTTGAATGCAGGACAACAGCAGTCTGCAGGGACGGGGAGAAGAAAAGGCGTCGGCCTCCATAATGTGAATGCGAGAATGGTGCTTCAATTCGGCGATAAACATCGTATGCGCGTGTTCAGCAAAGCCGGCGAGGGAACGATGATCGTCATCAGTTGGCCCTATGTCAATACGGGAGAGGAGCTTGGTGGGAATGCTGAAAGTGTTGATCGTGGATGATGAGCCTTGGTCCAGAGCGGTCATTAAGTCGCTTGGTGCTTGGGATCGTTACGATATGGAAGTGATAGCGGAAGCGGAGGACGGCATCGAAGCGCTGGAGATGATGCAATCGTTCAACCCGGAAGTCGTCATTACCGATATGCGAATGCCGGGGCTCGAGGGGGTTGAACTGCTGGATGCAATGAGAAGCGGCTTCCCGGAAGCGGCGATTATCGTCATGAGCGGATACGACGATTTTGTTTATTTGAAGCAAGCAATCCGCTCTAAGGTTATCGAATATATGCTGAAGCCGATCCGCGCCGAGGAGTTGAATGCCGCATTAGCGCTTTGCGTAGAGGAATGGCAGCGAAGGCGCGCGGCAGCTTCGCCGGTTCTATTCATGGACGAGAAGCTGCTCACGCATTACATGGCATACCGGCAGCGCATTTACGACCACTTRGTCAGCTTGAACAAGAAGGCGCTGCTAGAGGAATTGGACAAAATGGGACGCGAGCTCGAAAGCGCAGTTCCGGAGCAGCAGTTCGGGGTTATGGCAGAACGGGTATCTCGCGATTTATTGCTGATGGCCGAAGAGACGACGAACAGCACGAACGAAATCGCCGGTCTGGAGCTTCCTGCTGCAACCGCTTGGTCAACAAGAGAGGAGCTCGTTAACGGTCTCGGCGACGTATACGGTCAGGTCATTGGGGCGATCATGGAATATCAGAAAAACCGGATTAAGCTCGATATCGGCGAGGTAGAAGCTTACTTGGCTAACCACTTCCTAGAGACGTTGTCGCTGGAGAAGCTGGCCGCGCATTTTCTAGTGACGAAGGAACATTTAAGCAGAGCGTTCAAGGCGGCCGCCGGCGAAACGATAACGGAAAGAATGATACGGCTGCGCATGGAGAAGGCCAAAGGGCTAATCAAAGATCAGCAGGCAACGATCAAGGACGCGGCGGAGCTGTGCGGCTACAAGGACCTCGCCTATTTCTACCGGGTGTTCAAAAATCATTTCGGAATAACGCCGGGCGAGCTGCGGGGCGAAGAGAAGTAGCACATCAATATTGTACAATTCGCCATGTTAATACGCTGGAAAGACTTGAATTCCTATTTCCTCTACACTGAGAGTGCACTCAAACGAAAGGGGTAATAGAAATGAAGAAAGCGCTTTATATCGTACTTTCACTTATGCTTGTCGCAACGCTTGCATCGGCCTGCGGCACTAACTCGGCGAACTCCGGAGGCAATTCCGGCGAAGGAACGAGCGATTCGCCCAAGAAGGTCGAACTGAAAGTATTCATGAACTTCCCTCGCTTTAAGGAACAGTTCGACAGCTACTTCGACCAATTCAAGGCGAAGGAGCTTGCGGACAAAAACATCGATGTCACAATCAAGCTCGAGATGCCGAATCCGGATCAAGCGAAGCAAATTTTGGAGACGCGCATGGCATCCAACGATGCACCGGACGTATTCACGCTCCATGCGATTGCCGATGTGCCAAGGTATTACAAAGCGGGCTACTTAAGCGACATGTCGGATCAGCCCTTTGTATCTAAGCTGTACGACAGCGTTAAGCAGACCGTTACGCATGACGGGAAAGTAGTCGCTTTGCCGATGGAGAGCTTATCGTGGGGATATCTCTACAATAAGACGATATTCAGCGACTTAGGCATTACGCCTCCGCAGACGCTCGACGAGATGAAAGCCGCTATCGAGAAGCTTAACGCGGCTAACATTAAACCGTTCGAATTATCGTTCCAAGAGTCGTGGATTCCGCAGCTGATGATGGCTTTGTCCCTTGGAGGCATCGTATCGTCAGAGCATCCTGATTGGGTCGAGAAAATGAACAAAGGCGAAGCTTCGTATGGGGATGTGCAAGATGTGTTCAACATTATCGACCTCATCATGGCGAACGGAACGGATAAGCCGTTCGAAGTAGGAAGCGCCGCTGGCTCAACCGACTTCGCGGGCGGCAAGGCAGCGATGTGGGTGCAAGGTCCATGGCAGGCCGAGTCGATTCTGAAAGCGAATCCGGACATGGAATTCGGCGTAGCGCCGCTTCCTGTCAGCAATGATCCGAAAGGCACGATGATCAACCTGGCGACTTCGACTTCTCTTGCCGTCTCTCCGACAAGCAAGAACAAGGAAGTTGCGCTCGACCTCGTCAATTATATTCTCGACGACAACGATTCCTCCGCACTGTTCGAGGAACTGAAGTTCAATCCGGTTGCCGAGCAGCATAAATACGACACGTACCCATGGGTGACGGAAGCGAGCTCGTATGTATCGCAAGGCAAAGCTTATCTAGACCTGTCGCTGCCGAACGGCGTAACCGACGAAACGGCGAAGCTGCTTCAAAGCTATTACGCGAAGTCGGTAAGCAAAGAGGATATGATCAAGTCGCTCGATAAGACTTGGGCGAATGCGCTGAAAGCAGGCCAGTAACGGATGAACGGTTGGGAGAGTGAGAAAATTGCATAGGACCAAACATCGTAAGAAGACACTCATCCTGCTGGCCTTCGTACTTCCTGCTTTATTGTTTTACGCCGTATTCATGCTCGTTCCCGCGATCGGCGGGGCATGGTACAGCTTTACGGATTGGAACGGACTGAATCCCACCTATAACTGGGTGGGGTTCTCCAATTATGTCGAGGCGCTGACGCAGGATTCCTTTTTTGTTGATTCGGTTTGGTTTACTTTGAAATATGTCATAGCGATGGTTGTGCTGCAAAATGTATTGGCTGTGTTCCTTGCGGTATTGATTGAATCGCGCGGGCGCAGCAAAGGCTGGTTCCGGACGATTTTCTTCATGCCGAACATGATTAGCATGATTATCGGCGGGTTCATGTGGTTGTTTATTTTCACCAAAGCTTTGCCTTATATCGCGGAGCATGCCGGAATGCTGTTCCTCGATCGTTCGTGGATCGGCGATCCGACCTATTCCTTCTATGCGATCGTTATCGTCTCGTTATGGGGAGGCGTCGGTTACCTCATGGTTATCTATATCGCATCCCTGCAGGGCGTAGCCCAATCGCTGAAGGAGGCCGCTGCCATTGACGGGGCGAACGGCTGGCAAATCTTCCGGAATATTACGCTGCCGATGATTTATCCGGCGGTGACGATCGGTATATTTGTCACGTTAAACAATTCGTTTAAGGCGTTCGACGCGGTATTCGCGCTCACCGGGGGCGGACCTGGACGGTCGACGCAGGTCATTGCGCTTAATATTTTCGAGGAAGCGTTCAAAATGAGCGGCCGATACGGCTACGCAAGCGCGAAAGCAATGATACTGTTCCTTGTAGTCCTCATCATTACGCTGGTACAGCTAAGAATCATGAAGCGGAAAGAGGTGGAGGCATGAGGAACGGTTCGAGACGTTTGGTGTTCTCCATAATCGTGTGGGTTGTGCTTGTGCTAGGGGCATGCGTGACGTTGTTTCCGATCTATATGGGCATCCTTAATTCCTTGAAGACGGAAGGGGATATGATGAACAACATCCTGTCCATTCCCGCGCAATTCGAGTTCGGCAACTATAAGGATGCGTTCAAGAAAACGAATTATATGCGCAGCTTGGGCAATACCGCGCTCATATCCGTTGCGGGTTTGGTAGGCATTATCGTATTCTCCTCGATGGCCGGGTATAAGCTGTCGCGAACGCCGGGCAAGCTGAGCACGTTTTTGTTCAATTTGTTCGTCCTGTCGATGCTGATTCCGTTCCATTCAATTATGATCTCCTTGAATCGCGTATCGATGGCGCTCCAGGTGCAAGGCACATTGGTCGGCTTAAGCATGATCTATGTCGGGCTCGGCGTATCGATGGCCATCTTCTTGTATCATGGATTTGTGAAATCGATCCCTCGGGATATCGACGAAGCGGCGGTTATCGACGGCTGCGGGGAACTGCGATTGTATGTTACGGTCATCTTGCCATTGTTAATGCCAATAACGATGACGGCGGCGATTCTGAATCTGCTATGGATGYGGAACGACTTCCTGCTTCCGCTTCTTATGTTGTCCGATTCGGATCAATATACGCTGCTGTTATCGATCAATATGTTATTCGGGCAGTACGGGAACAACGACTGGGCGGCTATCTTGCCGGCGCTCGTACTCACAATGCTGCCAGTCATCGTCGTCTATCTATTGCTGCAAAAATATATTCTTAACGGCGTAGGCGACGGGGCGGTTAAGGGTTAAAAGTTAAGAGGAGAGGAGCGTAAGCGGTGAATTTTGATCAAAGGGAAGTTAACGGATTCCTGTATGCGGACGGAAAGAAACTGAGAAACGGCGTAGGCGAGGAAGTGCTGCTTCGCGGCGTCGGGCTCGGAAGCTGGCTGCTTCCCGAGGGCTATATGTGGAGGTTCCCGGAAAAGGGAGATCGGCCGCGTCGTATTGAGCAGATGATCGTCGGTTTAATCGGCGAGGAAGAGGCAGGACGTTTTTGGCAAACGTACTATGAAAACTATGTTGCGGAAGCGGATATTCGGCGGATGGCCGAGGAGGGCTTCAATTCGCTTCGTATTCCGATAAATGCTCGTTTCCTCGTGCGGGAAAGCGAGCCTGGGCAGGTCTGGCATGACGAACATCTGGCGATGCTGGATCGTATTATTGACTGGTGCAGGACGTATCGAATCTACGCGATTCTTGATCTGCACGGCGCGCCGGGCGGGCAGACGGGAACGAACATCGACGACTCGGAGAACGATCTTCCCGAGCTGTTCACGGATGAACGGAATAAGCAGCAAACGGTAGAGCTATGGCGTATGCTGGCCGAGCGCTATAAGGATGAGTGGATCGTGGCTGGTTATGATCTGCTTAATGAACCGCTTCCGAATTGGTTCGCGCAATATAACGACCAAGTGATGCCGCTTTATGTCGATATCATTAATGCCATTAGAGAAGTTGACAGCAAACACCTCATTATATTGGAGGGCGTGCATTGGGCGACGGACTGGTCGATCTTCACGACACTGCCGGACAATAATGTGCTGCTGCAATTCCATAAGTATTGGAACAACCCCGATACGGAGAGCATTCAGACCTACCTGGACAAAAGGGACGAGCTGAACGCTCCGCTGTTCATGGGCGAAGGCGGGGAGAACAATAAGGACTGGTACACGGGCGCATTCCGATTGTTCGAGGATCACGACATTTCGTGGAACTTCTGGACGTGGAAGAAGCTAGATACGACAAATTCGCCTTGCTCGGTGAACTTGCCGGAAGGCTGGCACAAGCTGGTGGCTTATCTGGAAGGCGGAAGCAAGCCGGGGGCAGCGGAGGCGCAGGCGATTCTTAATGAATATTTGCATAACCTGTTAATCGAGAATTGCACGTACCACGCCGATGTCGTTTCTTCGTTGTTCCGCAGGTTGCCGGTGCGTATTCCCGCTATGTTCTACGGGTATAAGGGCGAAGGCGTGAGTTATGGACGTGCTTCCAGCAGGCGAGCTGAGGGTAATGAAGGCATTGCCGCTTTCCGCTCGAAAGACGCTGTGACGTTCCGATTCATCGACAGCGAACGCACCGAGGCTAACTTCCAGCATGGGCAAGGCCAGGAGTGGCAGTCGGACGAATGGCTGTGCATCGAGCTGGCAGCTGGCGATTGGGCGACGTATGAGATCACGACAGCTGGGCAAGCTGCCGGTTTGAATGCTGAGCTAAGGGTGCAGTTGAAGGATGAATCTGCTGAGTTATACGTCATGTTGGATCAAGCAGTGATCGGTCGCATAAGCGGCGAGGCTTCGGAGTGGAGGACAGCGACGGTTAGCAGCGAGGCAGCGGTAGAGCCCGGCCTTCATAGTCTGAAGATCCATGCCGGTCGCGGACCTGTACAGATCCAGTGGTTGAAGGTATCCTCAGTGTAGAAAAACATATCAAGCTGAACGCGATAAACGCCAAATAACTGGAATAACTCCTGTTAATCTATTGTTAAATGGGGCCGATAGGTGAATAACTGGAAATTCTCCCGTTAATATCGCTTCCCGTCCTCATGCTCAAAGAATAGGCTGAAATTTACGGGAGAAATTCCATCTATTGCTCAAAATTGAAGCATTGAGTTCATAATCAACGGGAGGAAATCCTGTTATTTTTACGAAGTCGGATGAAACGAAAGGACGCCGGAGAATCCTCTGCTGAGCAGGGAATTCTCCGGCGTTTATTGTTTAGTAGTTGTTTAGTGAGCCTGACGAGGGATTGCCTTCGTTTTCTTTTTGCCAGCGGGGCTTTCCTGCTCCTTCAGTTGAGCAAGCAGCTTATCGCCTTCCACATCGAGGTTCGGAAGCGACTTGTCGAGCCACTTCGGCAGCCACCAGGCTTTATCCCCGAAGATCGCCATGACCGCAGGGACTAGCGCCATACGGACGAAGAAGGCGTCGATCAGGATACCGATCGCCAGAGCGAAGCCGATCTGCTTGATCATAATGTCATGAGCGAATATAAAGCCGGCGAAGACGGACACCATGATGACGGCTGCAGCTACAACGACGCGGGCTGCTTGGTCGTAACCATGGATGACGCTCTCTTTGCCATGATGCCCATGAACGTAAGATTCGCGCATGGAGCTGACGAGGAACACTTGGTAATCCATCGCAAGTCCATACAGAATGCCGGTAACCATAATCGGCATGAAGCTGAGCAGCGGGCCGCCCGTGTCGAAGCCAAACAGGTCATGCACCCAGCCCCATTGGAACACGGCAGTCGTAATCCCGAAAGTGGCGAGTACGCTGAGCAGGAAGCCAACAGTAGCTTTGACCGGCACGATGATCGAACGGAAGACGAGCAGCAAAATAATAATCGAAAGAATGACGATAATGCCGACGTAAAGCGGGAATACTTCAGCCAGCTTCGACGACATATCGATGTTGATTGCGGTGAAGCCGGTAACGCCAATCTTAACGTCATGCGACTGAGCCATGCTGGAATCGATGTCGCGAAGCTCTTGGACCAAATCTTTCGTCTCTTTGTCCGTTGGCCCAGTCTTCGGAATGAGGCTAATGATAGCCATATCGCCGGTCTTGTTGACGCCCATCGGCGTTACGACCGATACGTTGTCATGCTGCTGGAGCTCCTGAACGAGTCCGCCAAGCGTTTCCATTGTGATGGCACCAGAGGAACCTTGCGGCTCAGCTACTAGAAGCAGTGGACCGTTGAAGCCTTCGCCGAAGCCGTTCGAAATCGCGTCGTAGCTTTGTCTTGCCGTCGTGTCTAGGTTCGCCGTAGCGCCGGAAGGAATACCCATCTCCATCTTCGCGACCGGAATCGCAGCAGCGCCGAGAATGACGATAACGGCAACGACGATAGCCCAGCGCCCCTTCACGACTGCCGTTACCCAGCGGTGCGCAAATCCATTTGGATTCGTATTTGCTTGAGTGCTGACTTTCGCGCGTGCTTTGGCCGAGCAAATGCGTTCACCGACTAGACCGAGCAAGGCCGGCAGCAGGGTCAGCGCAACTAATACATTGGCAAGAACGGCTACAGCGGCAACAAGCGCCATTGCGGACAAGAAACCGATACCGATCACAAGCATGCCGCACAAGGCGATAATAACGGTCAAGCCTGCGAAAAATACGGCGCTGCCAGCGGTGCCGACCGCTCGGCTAGCGGCTTCCCGAGCGCTAAGACCTTGCTCGAGGATCATGCGACGCTGACGGTTCACGATGAACAGCGAGTAGTCGATACCGACCGCGAGTCCAACCATCAAGGCAAGAACAGGCGTTAGATCGGTCATGTGGAACACGTTCGAGAAGGCGAAAGCTCCGCCTACGCTTATGCCTACGCCCATAAGAGCGGTCAGAAGCGGCAAACCCGCGGCAACGACCGAACCGAGCGTCATGAAGAGGACGACAGCCGCGACGGCGATGCCGATTGCTTCCGTCGAGCCGATTGCAGGCTTGGTGGAGAGCGAGTCACTCGGGAGTACAGTAACACCGGCTTGCTCGACAGGCGATACGGCATCGATGACCATATCAGGTACTTCTTCGGGCAAAGACATTTGTTGGACGGTGAATTGGAATTGGAATAAAGCAACGCTGCCGTCCGATGCGATCATGACGCCGGGCACGGGAACACCGTCTATCATCATAGGTCCGTATGGCGGCAATTCGCCGGAAGCGGCTTGCTGGGAAGCTGCTGCATCGGCTTGCTCAGCCTGACCGCCTTGAGCAGCGGCATCGGTCATCGATGCTCCAGCTTGAGCGGCCAGTTCAATCGGATTAATGACATATTCAAGAGTGTACACTTTATTAACGGCTTCGCTTATTGAACTCAAACGCTCAGCCGTGTCCAGACGTTCGCCATTAGGCGCCGTAAATACGATGCTGGCTTGACCGCCAGAAGCTTCCGGTAGCTCAGCCGACAGCTGGTCTAACACCTTCTGTGATTCCGTGCCCTCGATTTTCATATCGGAAGTGACATGAATACCGTTCACTCCAAGTATAGCGAGCACAATTCCGAGGATCGCAATCCAGCTGACAATGAAATACCATGGTTTGGAATAGGCAGCTTTGCCCATCCGGTACAGGAAAGTTGACATGCGTTAGCTTTTCTCCTTTGTTTGCGGAAATATAGGATGTAATGAATTAAAATCCTTTGCGTAAGTAATCGAACATCGTATCCAGATAGTGATCGAAAGTTACCGCATGAGGGGTTTCCTCTGCTGATTCACCAGGAAGCAGCACGCTCATGCTCCCATCAAGCAGCGGCAACACGGCTCCGTATACGGCGCCGACGAGAAGATGCGTGTACCCTTCGGGATAACGTCCGCGAGACAACTCGCTTATCGTTTCCTGTGCCGTTGCTTGCAGACTGCGAAGCGCGCTGAGAATGTACGGCTCAAGTGTCGGGTTATGCTTAGAAAGCGAAATAAGCTGTTGCAATTTCGATAGATGCTCGGTTGTAAGCTGCAGCTTCATCAAATTGTACAGGATATCCAGCGGCGTCATGGCCTCGTCTAAGCGTCCGATCCAATCTTCGACCTCATCGGCGCCATGGAAGATGACTGCCGCGGAAGCAACGGCTTCTTCTTTGCAGGAATAATAATTCGCGAACGTTCTTCTAGAGTATCCGGCCCGCTGCACAATATCCTCGACGACGAATCCGTCCAACCCTTTCTCAAGCGCAAGTGCGAACGCAGCATCGGCTAGCGAATTGGCGGTAGCTTCTCTTTTCATATCGCGCAAGCTTTGTTTGTTCATCATACATTCGCCTAAGCGCTCACCTCATTTCATATCTATATTATTGCCCAATGGGCAAACATGCACAATGTGCAAAGTGTTACGATTTTGTGGCGATAGCCAAAGTCGTCAAAATGCTAATCAAAAAGTCGTAATTATGTTAGTCGGCTAACAAGTTTTGAGGTATAATCTAGGAAAGAATGAAAGGATAAGGGGGTGCAGAATGGATAATGACAGATCGGTTGCGCTTGAGCTTAGAACGGTGAGGAATTTGTTGAAACGGCAGGTTGACGGGTTCATTCACTATAAGTACGGCGATCAATTGACCGGCATGCACGGATGGGCGCTGAAGTTTTTCGTCGATAACCGGCACAAGGAGATTTTCCAGCGCGACTTCGAGAACCACTTCCAAGTTAGACGCTCGACCGCGAGCAAGATTTTACAGCTAATGGAGAAGAATAATCTTATCGTCAGACAATCCGTTGCCTACGACGGCAGGTTAAAGCAAATCATTCTTACGCCGATGGCTATTGAGTACTGCGAAGCCATTTTTGGCAAGTACGTCGAATTAGAGCGTGAGTTAAAGAAGGGTTTGTCGCGGGATGAGCTGGATACGTTCTTTAATGTGATTGATAAAATCAAAAGCAATCTAGAGTAGCAACCGCCCTAGTTGTTGGAAAGGCTTAAATTAAAGTAATATAGTAATAAAGCTTATTGTTCAAATATAAGAAAGTATAAATTACTATTTATACTGTGCTTATATTTCACCGCGAAACGTTTGCTGTTGCCGCCAAAGGATGGCGTCAGCCGTTTACGCTTGCATAGCTAACAATTACAGTAGAGAGAGGGCGCGTTCGGTAGATGCTTAAGATCTTAAAGTATTTTAATCCGAAAAATGTGTGGTTTATTATCATCAGTACCGCTTTTATTGTGCTCCAGGTATGGCTCGACCTGAAGCTTCCCGATTATTTGGCCGAAATTACGAAGCTGGTGCAGACCGAAGGCAACTCCTTGAGTCAGGTCTGGGAGCCGGGCGCCTATATGATGATGTGCGCGATCGGAAGCTTAATCGCTTCTTTCATCGTCGTCTATCTCGTGGCGCAGAGCGCCGCATCGCTTGCTAAGCGACTAAGAGGCCTGCTCTTCGATAAGGTCGAATCGTTCTCGATGGCCGAGATGAATAAATTCTCGACTGCGAGCCTTATTACTAGATCGACGAACGATATTACGCAAGTGCAGACGATCGTGGCGATGGGTCTGCAGGTTATGATCAAAGCGCCAATTCTAGCCGTCTGGGCGGTTGTGAAGATTTCCCACAAGAGCTGGCAATGGACGCTCTCTTCGGGCGTTTCGGTTGCGCTGCTTCTGCTCATGATCGCGATCGTCATCTTGTTCGCCATGCCGAAGTTCAGAGCGATTCAAGGATTAACCGATCAATTGAACCGGGTAACGAGAGAAAGCTTGACCGGTCTGCGAGTGATACGCGCCTATAATGCGGCTCCGAGCCAAGAAGTAAAGTTCGAACACGCGAACAAGGATTTGACCGACGCCAATCTGTACACAAGCCGATTAATGGCGTTAATGATGCCGGTCATGAGTCTGATCATGAGCGGATTAAGCCTCGCGATCTACTGGATCGGCGCTTATCTGATCGATGGGGCGGATGCGGCGCATAGGCTCGGCTTGTTCAGCGACATGGTCATCTTCTCTTCCTATGCCATGCAGATCGTTATGGCCTTCATGATGCTGTCGATGGTATTCTTCATGCTGCCGCGGGCATCGGTATCGGCCAAGCGTGTAATGGAAGTGTTGAATACGGAACCAAGCATCAAGGACGGCAGCTCGAAATCATCTAACCAAACTAAGACCGGTGAGATTGAATTCCGAAATGTCAGCTTCAAGTATGCCGATTCGGATGAATACGTGCTTCAAGACATCAGCTTCGTTGCGCGAAAAGGCGAGACGGTTGCGTTCATCGGCTCGACGGGCAGCGGAAAGAGTACGCTCATGAACCTGATCCCGAGATTTTATGACGTGACGGACGGAGAGGTGCTCGTAGGGGGCGTGAACGTCAAGGATTACTCGCTTCGTGATTTGCACAACAAGCTGGGTTATGTCCCTCAGAAAGCAGTATTGTTCACCGGAACCGTGACATCCAACGTCGCATATGGCGATAACGGGAAAGCGGCAGGTTCAGCGGACGATGTGAAAAAAGCGGTAGCGATCGCTAAGGGCACAGAGTTCGTCGAGAAGCTTGAAGGCGGCTACGAGGGCAGCGTCTCGCAAGGCGGAACGAACTTGTCGGGCGGCCAGAAGCAGCGGCTATCTATTGCTAGAGCGGTTTTCCGCAGGCCGGACATTTATATTTTCGACGATTCCTTCTCCGCGCTTGATTACAAGACAGACCGCCAGCTGCGCTCCATGCTGATGCAAGAAACAGCAGAAGCTACCAACCTGATTGTGGGACAGCGAATCGGAACGATCAAGGATGCCGATCTGATCCTCGTTCTCGACGAAGGCAGAATCGTAGGAAGAGGCACGCATCAAGAACTGCTGCAGACCTGCGAGGTCTATCGTCAGATCGCTAACTCTCAGTTGTCGAAGGAGGAGCTCGAAATTGGCTAAACCACAACAACCTGCAACAAAACCAAATATCGATTTCAAAGGCACAATGGGCAAGCTGGTTGCTTATTGCCGGCCGTATCTTCCTCTTATTATCGCTGCCTTACTGTTATCCGTCGTGGGCACGATATTTACGATTATCGGACCAAGTCAGCTGGAAGCGATGACTGATCACATCACCGCGGGCTTAATGGGTGAGCTTGATATGGACGCGATCGCCAGGATCGGCATTCTGCTCTCCGTCCTGTACGGATTAAGCGTCGTCTTCTCGTACTTCCAAGGCTTTATCATGGCTACAGTCACGCAGAAGGTATCGCGAGGGTTGCGAACGCGCATCTCGCAGAAGATCAACAAGCTGCCGCTGAAATATTTCGACTCCAACAGCAACGGCGACGTGCTGAGCCGCGTGACGAATGACATCGATACGATTGGTCAAACGATGAATCAGAGTATCGGGATGCTCGTAACATCCGTTACGATGCTGGTCGGCTCCTTGATTATGATGTTCGTTACGAATGTATGGATGGCGCTCACGGCGATCGTGTCGACCTTCCTAGGATTTGCTTTCATGACTGTGATGATCAAAAAATCGCAAACACATTTCGTCCACCAACAAGCGAACTTGGGCGCGATGAACGGCCACGTCGAGGAAATCTTCTCGGGCTATGATGTCGTTAAGGTCTATAATGGCGAGCGGAAAGCGAAGGAAACGTTTAACGAAATTAACGATAAACTATATGAAAGCTCATGGAAGTCGCAATTCCTATCCGGCTTGACGATGCCGCTTATGATGTTCGTCGGCAACTTCAGTTATGTAGCGGTCTGTATTGTTGGCGGCGCATTAGCGATGAACAATCACATTTCGTTTGGTGTCATCGTCGCTTTCATGCTCTATGTAAGGTTGTTCTCGCAGCCCCTCGGGCAAATCGCGCAGGCCGCAACTACGCTGCAATCGACGGCTGCCGCATCCGCGCGCGTATTCGAATTCCTGGAGGAGAAAGAGCTCGAGGACGAGAGCGGTAAATCGAAGGTGCTTAAGGACGTTAAGGGCCAAGTCGAGTTCCGTCATGTTACGTTCGGTTATAATCCCGATAAGCTGATTATCCATGATTTCTCGGCACGCGCTTTGCCTGGCCAGAAGATCGCCATCGTAGGCCCGACGGGTGCGGGCAAGACGACGATCGTCAATCTGCTGATGCGATTCTACGAGTTGAACGGCGGGGAAATTGCAATCGACGGCGTTCCGATCCACGAGATTCCTCGGGAAAACGTGCATGAGCAGTTCTGTATGGTGCTGCAGGATACGTGGCTATTCGAAGGAACGATCAAAGAAAATATCGTCTTCAATAAGCAAGGCGTTACCGATGCCATGGTGAAGGACGTGTGCAAAGCGGTTGGCATTGACCATTTCATCCGAACATTGACGCACGGCTACGACACCGTATTGAACGAGCAAGTGAACCTTTCCGCAGGACAGAAGCAGCTCATTACTATCGCAAGAGCTTTGATCGCGAATGCGCCGCTGCTCATCCTCGACGAGGCGACGAGCTCCGTCGATACGAGAACGGAGTTGCTCATTCAGGAGGCGATGGACCGGCTGATGGCGGGACGCACGTCGTTCGTTATCGCGCACCGACTGTCTACGATCAAGAACGCCGACATCATTCTCGTCATGAAGGACGGCGATATTATCGAGAGCGGCAACCATCTGGAACTGCTAGCGGCGAACGGCTTCTATGCCGATTTGTACAACAGCCAGTTCGAGCATGATGAAGCAGCAGTGTAATAAGCGACGTATCGGCTTGACAACCGCTCGCATACAACGTATATTTTGATGAAATGAATATAGTGAGGTTCTCTAGGGTTCCGCGGCATGCGATGCAATGCCGGTCCGGTCCGAGAGAGAGCCCGCAGCCGATCGGCTGCGACACGGAAGGATAAAAGCCTGGGAGATAAACCGCGTTATGCGGTTTATTTCTCGGGCTTTTATTTTTTTTTCATTTAATACGCCATACTAACGGCAATATCAAGGAGGAATGAATGATGAACAAAACGTGGTTATCGGTCGTAATTGCAGCGGTATTCGAGGTAGGTTGGGTTATTGGTTTAAAGCATGCGGACAGCGGGCTGGAATGGGTAGGAACGGCAATCGCTATTTTTGTTAGTTTTTATTTGATGATCAAGGCTACTCGTACGTTGCCGGTAGGCACCGTATATGCCGTATTCGTTGGTTTGGGGACTGCCGGGACGGTCATAGCCGAGATTCTATTGTTCGATGCTGAGGTCCAAGCGATGAAAATGGTATTGATCGCTCTGCTGCTTCTAGGCGTGATAGGCTTGAAGCTCCTTAGTAAAGACAAGAAGAAGGAGGCGAAGGGCGTATGAATTGGCTGTTTTTGATTATGGCAGGCATATTCGAAATGTTTGGCGTCGTCCTTATTAATACGTTCAATCAAGCCCGTAACTGGAAACCATTGCTTTTGCTGATAGTAAGCTTTGGCCTTAGCTTCCTATTGCTGTCGCTAGCGATGAAGACGTTGCCGATGGGTACGGCTTACGCGGTATGGACGGGGATCGGCGCTTCTGGTGGTGCGGTACTCGGCATGCTTATCTACAAAGAGCCTCGCAGTTTCTTGAGGTTACTATGCATAGGCGTGGTGTTGGGCTCGGCGATCGGCTTGAAGCTGGTGGCGTAAATAGGGTCGTTTCAAAGAGTTGTTATAAAAGACACCCGAGTGGTGTCTTTTTTGTTGGATTCACGTTTATGCTTGTCCATGCGGTCCAAAAAGTCGTGATAGCGATAGCGAATAAGTCTTAAAAGTGTTAGTGAGGAAACGCGTTAACTTTTACAATCTAATGAGATCAAATAAATAAGTAACTTATCTATTCGGGTATTCACGCGAAAGGAGAGTCGAATGGATCACGAATCGTTGGAGCTCATGAAGGTTTTTGGACATCTGTACCGCAAAAATATCGAAGCCCGCATAGACGCTGCTAACCAAAAAGTAAATGAAGCCCGTATGATGTCCATCCTTATGGACAGAGAGCGTGACCCTATGAGCGTAATGGAGCTCAGCGAGTATTTGGGAGTAACTTCTCCATTCGTATCCCAGCTCTTGAACGATATGGTCGAAAGGGATCTAATTGTGCGCGTTAAAGATTCGGCAGACCGTAGGATTGTTAGAGTTTCGTTAACCGAGAAGGGAAAACAGAAAGCCGCCTATGTTCTCCGATATTCCCGCGAGCTTTACGAAGGGTTGGCGGAGCATCTGGGTGCCGAAGAAAGCCGCATGTTGTCCAATCTGCTGCAGAAATCKATCGATTATTTCRATGACAGAATATTTAGTTCAAAAAAAGTGAAATGAAGAGGAGCGAATAACAATGACGTATATGTGCAACCCGATCAAAATGGAATACAAATATCAATTCACCGATTCAAGAGGACTTAACGTCACTTATAGGGAAGCGGCCGATCCTTCCATGATTTTGTTCAAGGGCCAATATTATTTGTTTCCTTCGATGACGGCGGGGTTTCTTGTCAGCGACAATTTGACCGAGTGGACCTTCCACCAGCTGAAGGATGTGCCGGTTTACGATTATGCCCCGGATGTTCGGGTCATCGGAGAATATGTTTATTTCTCCGCATCGAGTAAATCCAAGAACTGTTCCTTCTACAGAACGAAAGATCCGATTAACGGCGCGTTTGAAGAAATCGAAGGGACGTTTCCCTTCTGGGACCCGAATCTGTTCTTGGATGATGACGGACGGTTTTATTTCTACTGGGGATGCTCTAGTGTCACGCCGCTATACGGCGTCGAACTAAATCCGGACAATATGAAGCCCATCGGGGAGCCCCTCGCCCTTGTGCAGAGCAATATTGCGGTTATCGGCTATGAACGAAATGGAGAAAATCACTTACCTAGACCGGCGGAAGAGGTCGAGGAGATGGTTAAAAACTACGTGAAAAGGAATCCCGACGCTACAGAAGAGTTTTTGCAAGTCATCCGAAAGTCCCTCGGGAATGAAGATCCGTATATCGAGGGCGCATGGATGGATAAGCATAACGGCAAATATTATCTCCAGTACTCCGCACCCGGAACGCAATATAACGTGTATGCGGATGGGGTCTACGTTTCGGACAGCCCGCTCGGACCCTTTACGCTAGCGAAAAATAATCCGTACTCGTATAAGCCCGGAGGTTTTCTGCCAGGAGCGGGACATGGATCGACATTGGAAGATCGGTACGGAAATTGGTGGCATGCCTCGACGATGAGAGTGAGCGTCAACCATATTTTTGAAAGGCGGATCGGGCTATGGCCGGCGGGCTTTGATGAAGACGGGGAATTATTCTGCAATCAACGCTATGGTGATTGGCCGATGCGGATCGACCAAGCTTCCTTGGACCCATGGAGCAATCCGGAGTGGATGCTGCTTTCCTACGGAAAGCCGGCCAAGGCATCTTCCTGCAAAGATGGAAAAGAGGCTTCGAAGGCTACAGATGAGAATGTTCAAAGCTGGTGGAAAGCAGCAACCAATGAGCCTGGAGAATGGCTTGAGGTTGATCTGAAGCAGGCTTGCGACGTGCATGCCGTACAAATTAATTTCGCGGACGATCAGTTGAACCTTCCGCTTCCCGAGGGAGCAGCTTTACAGCAAGTCGGAGAAATAAGAAGATACCTCGACGTGCGGAAGCATGTCACCAGATGGCTCCTGGAGGGCTCGGTTGACGGAACCGACTATTTCGTATTGGAAGACAAATCGGAAGCGGACTCCGATTTACCGCATGATCTTGTTGTAATAGAAGGCGGAGCAAAGGTTCGGTATATCAGATGTACCGTCAAGGAGCTCCCTTTTAACCAGGCCGCATGCATTTCCGGTCTTCGAGTGTTCGGGATCGGACATGGGGAGCAGCCGAAACAAGCAATTGCCGTCCAAACAGTACGGTTAGGCGAGTTGGACCTTTCCGTAACGTGGAACGAGCTTGCCGATGCCGTCGGTTACAACGTGCTCTGGGGATATTCGCCGGATAAGCTGTATCACAGCCATATGGTTTTCGGCGTCAATCAGCTTACTATTAAGGCGTTAATCAAAGGCGAACCGGTTTATGTAAGAGTGGATAGCTTCAATGAAGTTGGGATCACAGAGGGCGAAGTATGCGAGGGAGTTGAGATCGTATAATGATTAAACTATGGAATGAAGCATGGCATTTTTCAAAAACGGCTTTGGATATTCCTCAGGACCTTCCGGTTGACTGGGAAGCGGTGAACCTTCCCCATACGTGGAATGGAAAAGACGGGCAGGACGGCGGAAACGATTATTACCGGGGAACTTGTTATTATGCCAAAAAGCTTAGCAAGGACGATCTGTCTGCCGGCCAGCTTGTATACCTTGAATTTCAAGCTGCTAATTCGTCTGCGGATGTTTATGTGAATGGGCGCCATGCAGGGCGCCATGATGGCGGATATTCAACATGGAGAGTGAATATTACAGGCTTGCTGGCAGACGAAAACCTTATTGTGGTTGCCGTTAATAATGCCTCTAATGCAAGCGTTTATCCACAAGAAGCGGATTTCACTTTTTATGGCGGCCTCTACAGAAACGTGTCAGTTATAACGGTTCCGGAATCTCATTTTGACCTGGATTATTATGGCGGTCCCGGTGTGGATGTTACTCCCGTCGTAAATGGCAGCGATGCTGAAGTTGATGTACAAGTATATGTTACGGGCGCATTGCCTTCGCAGCAGATCATTTATACCGTAAAAGCAGCAGATCAGGTAGTTGCCGAACAAATAACGGATGCGCATACGACAAGAGTAACATTTACGATAAGTCAGGCGCGTCTTTGGAATGGACGGAAGGACCCTTTCCTCTATTCATTGGAAGTTAGATTAGTTGAAAATGGAGAGGAATTGGACAGACGAAATGTCAGATTCGGATGCCGTTCCTTCAAGGTAGACCCGGAAAAAGGATTTTTCCTGAATGGAGAAAGCTACCCGTTGCGCGGTGTAAATCGTCACCAAGACCGTCCGGAAATAGGAAATGCATTATTGCCGGAACACCATAACGAAGACATGGACTTCATTTGCGAAATGGGTGCTACAACGATAAGGCTAGCCCATTATCAGCATGACCAGTATTTCTTGGACCTGTGCGATGAACGGGGAATGATCGTATGGGCGGAAATACCTTATATTGCATGCCACATGGTGGGAGGAAAAGAAAATACCATTTCGCAGATGAAGGAACTGGTCATTCAGAATTACAACCATCCTTCGATTGCGGTTTGGGGGTTGTCGAATGAAATTACCATTCTTGGAGCGGACGATGAGGATATGGTGGAGAACCACCGCATCTTAAACGATATGGTTCATGAAATGGATCCAACAAGACTTACGACCTTAGCGGTTATCAAAGACTGTCCAATGGATAAAGAGTACGTGCATATAACGGATGTTGTTTCCTATAATTTATATTTAGGCTGGTATGTTGGGGAAACGCACGAGAATGGTCTTTTTATGGATGAGTTCCATGAGAAGTTTCCTAATAAACCAATCGGATTAAGTGAATACGGTTGCGAGGCGGCGTGCAACTGGCATACTTCAACACCTGGAAAGGGAGATTATACAGAAGATTACCAGGCTTATTATCATGAGGAGTTAATCAAGCAATTATTTGTACGGCCTTATATATGGGCAACCCATGTTTGGAATATGTTTGATTTTGGCTCGGATGCAAGAGCGGAAGGCGGCAAGGACGGAATCAACCATAAAGGACTCGTTTCCTTTGACAGAAAGTATAAAAAAGATGCTTTCTATGCCTACAAAGCTTGACTGACCGATGAACCGTTTGTTCATATCTGCGGAAAGAGATATGTGGACAGGGTCGAGGAGGTTACCAAGGTTACGGTATATTCCAACCAGCCGGAAGTTGAATTGTTCGCCGATGGGAAAAGTGTTGGAAAACAAATCAGCGATGTGCATTTCTTCTATTTCGACGTACCGATCTCTGGAGAAACAAGGCTGATTGCAAAGGCAGGACAATGCGAGGATGAAAGCCTGATCCGTAAAGTTGATGTATTTAATGAAGATTACCGCATGAAGCAGCTGAAGGAAGATGGAGATATCATCAACTGGTTTGAGCTTACTGCACCGGATGGATATTTCTCCATCCATGATAAGGTAGGAGATGTCGCGAGTCATCCTGAGGCAGCGTTAATCTTACAGGAAATACGTAACCTAATGGCAGGAGCTCAAGCGGGTAACAGCTCTGACAATAGCCAGCCTTCTTCGGCGCCTCAGATGGATGCCAAAATGCAAGAGATGGTCAACCGATTAACGGTTAGAAGGGTTTTTGCAGGCAGGATTCCCAAAGAGAAGATGCTCGAGCTTAATACGGCTTTAAACCGAATAAAGAAATAGATAATAACAATGAGAAGGGGTTCCCGGCAATAGCAGGGAACCCCTTCTGTGTTCATTCCTGTTACTCCAAAATTTCCGGATGCGCCCATTGAACGGGAGTCACCTTGCCCGCATGCGAGCCGGCATCGATTACGATAGCCGAACCGCTGATGTAACGCGCCAAATCAGAGGCTAAGAACAAGGCCAAATGACCGATTTCTTTCGGGTCGCCAAGCTTGCCGCTTGGCGACAGGATCTTCGCGTATTGGGAAACGACTTCCTCGGGTGCTTGTMCCCAGATGGAGGTTCGGAACGTTCCCGGACAAATCGCATTGATGGAGATGCTGTAAGGCGCGTAATCGAGGGCGGCGCTCTTCGTCAGACCGACCACGCCATGCTTCGCGGAAGCATAAGTAGCCATGGAGCTGTTGCCCAATATCCCTGCTTGGGAAGCAACGTTAATGATGAATCCACCGGTCGACTTGGACTTCAGAATCGCTTCGACGGCGAACTTCATCCCAAGGAAGACGCCGCGCAAGTCGATGGCCATTAATCGATCGAACTCAGCCACCGAGAATTCATGCGTGGGCCTGCTCTCGGCTGCTATTCCGGCATTATTCACGAGACCGTCTAATCGGCCGTACGTCGCGACAGCGAAATCGACGAGTCCTTGTACTTCATCCTCTTTGCTTACATCCGATTTGAAGAAGACGGCCTCTCCGCCCGCTGATCGAATCTCCTCAGCGACCTTCGATCCCTTGTCGGCATTGATATCGGATACGACGACCTTCATGCCGTTCTCCGCATAGCATTGCGCAATCGCCTTGCCAAGACCGTCCGCAGCGCCTGTGACAATAGCAACCTTCCCTTTTACACTAGAAAAATCCGTCATCTATTCTCCTCCTATGTTGAACGTTTACCTGTCACCTACACCTTAAAACAATCCGGCTTGTTTCTCTAACGCTTTTACGACTTTACGGATGGAATTTTTACGACTTTTTATTAAACCTATATGGTCGTCATAACGACATCCAAAAAGTCGGCTAAGTGTTAGTCCGCATATAATCCGGAATGGTATCGTGAAGAGGGAAAGAACTACAACGGAAATAGTACAGGAGGTTACAATTATGCTGGAAGCAGTGTCTTTGCGAACGGAATATCTGGAAAATCCATTGGGGCTGGATTCGGACAAGCCTCGTCTGGGTTGGAAGCTTCGAAGCGACGGGGAAAATGTGCTACAATGCGCATATCAATTGCAGGCATCCGAAACCTTGGGTTTCGTTAACTTAACATGGGACAGCGGGAGGATGGAGACGAGCCAATCGCAGCATGTCTTGTACTCCGGTACCGAATTGAAATCGATGCAGCGCATCTATTGGCGGGTCAAAGTATGGAACAATCATGGAGAGGAATCGCCGTTCAGCGAGCCTGCTTATTTCGAAACCGGATTGTTACACTCTTCGGATTGGAAGGGACGTTGGATCGAACCGGAGAAAGAGGTAGATGTCGACGCCTATAAGCCGGCTCCGTATATTCGGAAAGAATTCGACGTGAAGAAGGGCCTCGTCTCGGCAAGAGCCTATTTGACGGCGAGGGGATTGTACAGCTTCTTTTTGAACGGGATCGAAGGTACGGACCACTTGTTCACGCCGGGATTCACCTCCTACCACAAGAGGCACCAGGTCCAAACCTATGATGTGACTAGCCTTCTGAGCGAAGGTGCGAATGCGCTCGGGGTTATTCTCGGGGACGGCTGGTGGAGAGGCACCACCGGCGGGGCAAGCTTGAAAAACAACTTCGGCTATAAAGTAGCCTTTTTGGGACAACTGGTGTTGACCTACGAGGACGGCAGTCGCGACATCATCGCCAGCGACGATTCCTTCAAGACGACGTCCCGCGGACCTTTGCGTAAGACGGACATGAAGGCGGGAGAGGTCTACGACGCTACGATGAATATCGAAGGATGGAGTAATAGCGGGTATGACGATTCCGCATGGGAGCAAGTCGTCGCTACGGAGGACGGATACGACAACTTAATCGGAACGAACAGCGTGCCCGTAAGAACGAAAGAACGTTTCACGCCTAAAGTGCTGCATACGCCGAACGGAGAAACGGTATTGGACTTCGGGCAAAATATCGCCGGCTGGGTCGATATGAAGGTTCAGGGAGACGCGGGGACGGAGGTCGTCCTCATTCATGGTGAAGCGTTGGATAAGAACGGAAACTTCACGTTGCAAAATCTTGCGGGACATGGAGAATTGGACGATTTCCAAGAAGTTCGTTACATTCTAGCGGGCAACGGTGTGGAAAGCTACCACCCGCGGTTTGCCATCTTCGGCTTCCGTTATGTTCTGCTGAAAAATTACCCGGGTACAATTGATCCGCATAACTTTACGGCGGTAGCGGTCTATTCCGATATGGAAGAGACGGGCGGGTTTACCTGCTCGAATCCGTCGATCAATCAACTCGTATCCAACTCGATATGGAGCCAGAAGGGCAATTTCATGGAGGTTCCAACCGATTGCCCGACACGGGAGAGGGCGGGTTGGACAGGGGATGCGCAGGTCTATGCCAGAACGTCGTCCGATTTCATGAATGTGTATCCTTTCTTCGAGAAGTGGATGGCCGATCTGGCCGTCGAGCAGTTCCAAGGCGGATCGGTGCCAAGCACGGTACCCACTGTAATCGGATACCACAACTTAGCTGAGTATGAGCGGCTTTCCAAGACGAGCTCCAATCCGATGATGGCGTTTCGCAAGCCAGGAGTGGCCAGCATGCTCGACGGTTCCTCGGGCTGGGGAGATGCGGCCGTTATTATCCCGTGGACCATGTACCTATGCTATGGCGACAAGTCGATTTTGGAGAAACAGTTCGAATCCGCGAAGGCGTGGGTGGATTATATGGCCGCAAGCGCGAAAGAATCGAATCAACGATTTAAAGATACCCCCGTTTATCAAAATTATACCAACGGGGAGCTTGACGCGAATTATGTGTGGGATACGAAGTTCCATTGGGGAGAGTGGCTGGAAACCGATACGGAATTTACGGATCTGGCTGCAGTTTTGACGAAAACCGGCGGCTGTTTCCCTGACGTTTCGACGGCTTATTT
>NZ_JBFRGE010000087.1:0-24064 GCF_052115185.1 Paenibacillus sp. 2TAB19
ATCCCGTAAAGAGGTGTTGTCCCAAAAGAGGGCAGCTCGCACAAAAAATGTCGTTGATTGGATTTCATACAGGCTAATGAACAAAATCGCATCATTGATGCAGTTTGAGTGGATTTTCTACAGGCAAATGAGCCTACAAGAGCGAAAATGAGTAAAATAGGTCGATTAGGTTGGATGTTTTCCAATCAAAGATTCTTTCCTGATCGGTCTGGCCGATTTGGTTGGATGTTTTCCAATCTAACAAAGGGGGCTGTCCCAAAGACAGCCCCCTTTCTTTAATCATTTTCAGGCAGCAAATTCATCTCGAACGGCTCGTCGCGATTGCATATCAGTTTGCCGTCCACAACATCAAGCTTAGCCGCTTGCACAGAGGAGCGCCTGCTCTCATATTGCCGCTCTTGACCTTCATTATTAAGCGCTCCGTTTCTGCCCGGATGAGTGAAGTAGAAAATATAGGCGTTATCGCCCTGCACGACGACATCCGCATGGAAGCCAATGCCGCCATCATCCTCGCGCGCTCCCGGCTGGTCAAGAATGAGGCCGTTACGCTCCCACGTATCCAGATCATCCGACCGGAATACGCCTTGACCTCTCCATTCATCGACGATCATCCAATAAGAGCCTTTGAACCAGAACACATTCGGCCCTTCGTGACCGCGTCCCGTAATGACCGGACCGACAACCTTCCACTCGTACAGATCTTCGCTGTCCGCCGCGTAAGTAAACGACTCGTTGTCTTCGTCTTTGTACCACATCCGGAAGCCGCCGCCCGGCAGCTCATGAATACATGAATCGATGACGCGGGACGAACTTAACGCGAGCTTGGAACGGAACGTCCAGTCGAGTAAATTCGGGCTCGTGTAGTGCATCACGTCGCGCCGATGATCCGGCCAGTCTACGGGCACGCCTTGAATATAGCTAACGTACATATGATACAAGCCGTCATGCCAGTAGATCTCCGGAGCCCAGAACGTGTTCCGCCCCCATTCGATATCAAGCCCTTGCAGCGTACCCCGGTACAGCCAGCTGTTGCCGCCGTCGCGCGAGGAAGCCACTCCGAGATCAGTACCGTGGACCCAAGCGAACTTAGTCCCTTCCGCCGTTGCCCGGCGATTCGTATAAATCATCCACCACTCCTGAGCTTCGCGGTTCCAAATGACGACCGGATCGGCCGCCCCGTCATAGATCGGATCTCGAAATAAAGGTGCGTTCATGCAGCTATCGTCTCCTTCGTTATTAAATCCACCTTAGTGCTGCTGATTACCCTTTGACAGCGCCGCCGACAATTCCTTTTACGATCTGCTTCTGCATCAGTATGAAGAAGATGAAAATCGGAATGAGCACGATAACCGTCAACGTCATGAATAACGGCCAATCAACGGCGAATTCGCCTTTGGCTTTGTATACCTGCAGGACAAGCGTCGCGTTGTCGGACGAGTTAAGGAACAGCATCGGCGCGAGAAAATCATTCCACACCCACATCGTCTGATAAATGATGGCTGTGACCGTAATCGGCTTCAGCAGCGGGAAAATAATGCGCCAGAAGATACCCCAAACGGTACATCCGTCGATTGTCGCAGCTTCGGACAGCTCCTTCGGGACTGTCTTCATATAGCCCATCATCAAGAAGAAGACGAATACCGAGCCGCCCATATAAATGAACATGATGCCGTACAGCTTATCGACAAGGTTGAATTGCGTCATCAGCTCGAATAGCGGAATAAGCGTCGTTTGGAACGGAATGAGGAAACCCGCCAGCAAATATCCCATAATAATACGGTTCGTCTTACCCGGGTTGAAGACGATCGGATACGCCGCCATCGCGCCGATCAGAACCATAAGAAGCACGGATATGACCGTAATGATCAAGCTGTTGCCGAAGCTTTGCAGCAGCGGCACTTCAGTGAAGACGCGCTCGTAATTGTCGAAATTCAGCTTCGTCGGCAGACTAAGCGGATTTCTTGCCGTCTCGACCGGCGTCTTAAGCGTGTTCACGATAATGAGATAGAAAGGGAAAAACGTAATGACCCCTACCGGCAGCATCACGATATCGAGCAGCCAGCTTTTGCGGGTTTTGTCCGTCATCATAACATCTTCTCCTCTCTGCGCTGCATGACCGTCACTTGGAAGTAGGTGAGCGCCAGCACGATCAGGAAGAAGACGATGGACATGGCGGATGCGAGTCCGAACTGCACTTCGGAGATGCCGCGAAGCACGATAACCTGCGTAATCGTATGCGTCTCGAAGCCCGGACCGCCCTTCGTCAGCGCGAACGGGATTTCGAATACTTTGAGGCCGCCAGTGAGGAGCAGCATGACGCTGATCGTCATGGCCGGAGCAAGCAGCGGCAATGTTATGCTGCGGATTTGCTGCCAGCGGTTAGCCCCGTCAATCGAAGCCGCTTCGTAATAATCCTTCGAGATGCCTTGCAGGAAAGCAAGATACAATACCGCATGCCAGCCAGCGCCCGCCCATACCGCGACAAGGATGGTCGACATCTTGGCTAACATCGGATCGGACAGCCAAGGCTGCGGCCCTGCCCCGAACAAGGTATGAAGCACGTTATTCAACACGCCCGAAGCGATCGGCGACAAGATGAAGCCCCACACGTATGCAAGGATTAGACCGCTCGGAATGGACGGGAAGAAGAAAATCGCACGGTGAATGTTTTTTGTATAGAAATTCCGGTCCAGCACGAGCGCAAGCACAATCGCCAGCAGCGTGGTCAGAATCGTTGTCGATATCGCGAATAAAAGCGTGTAAGAAATACCCGATATAATGGCGGCATCCTTGAAAATTTTAATATAATTCGTTAAACCTACGAAATCGTATTCCTTCGAATAACCGTTAAAGTTCGTCAAGCTGAATAAAAACGATTTGATAAGCGGGTAGATCGTGAATACCGTATAGAAAAACAAAATCGGAATAAGAAAAACTTGATACTGGAAAGATCTTAGCAGCTTCATCTCGCAGGCTCCCTCCCTCATGATACGGCCGAGGGGATTGCTCCCCTCTATTGCCGCTCACTTTCTCTTTTTATTTGCTTTCCATCTCTTTCAGCTTCTGGTCCATGGCTCCTGTAATCGTCTCAATCGAGCCTTTGCCGACGAGCAAGTCCTGTACGGACACGACCATCTGATTGCGAAGCGCTTCTTGGTGTCTCGGCCAAGAAACCATCGGGAGATAGAATTTGCCTGCGAGCAAACCTTCTTTGTACGCTTTCTCTAGAGCGGGGTGCACTTTGCTTTCATAACCTGGAAGCGTAATGATTTGACCCGTGCCTTTTTCGAAGTTTTCCAAGCCTTCAGGCGTAGACATGTATTCAACGAACTTAATGGCCGCGTCTTGGTTTTTCGAAGCGCTATTCACCGCGAAACCGACGTTTGGAGCGCCTGCATAATAGTCTTGGCCTGCCTCGGCGCCTGGAATCGCCATCATGCTGAATTGCAGCTCCGGATTCGCTTTCTCGATAGCCGGAATGTTCCATGGTCCGCCTTGAATCATCGCTACGTTGCCGATTGCGAATTCATTAACCATTTGATCCGCAGTCAAGCCCATCATATCGGAAGTAATGATTTTGTTGTCGACCAGACCTTCCTTCCACATTTGCAGCGGCTTCGTCCAACCTTCGGCAAACGTCGCTTCACCTGCGAACAGTTTAGCGTCATAGTCCGGATTGCCGGACAACGTTTGGCTAGCTACCAAAGCGCCTTGAATGGTGGAAATGTCGCCTGCGTTATCATACAGCGGTACGATTCCGGCTTCTTTCAGCTTCAGGCACAGGTCGATAAACTCTTGCCATGTTTTCGGCTCTTCCGTCGCGCCAACCTTCGCGAACAGCTCTTTGTTGTAATAGATGCCGCCCACCCAGCCGGCTTGGGAGAATGCATACGTTTTGCCGTCACGCGTGAACATGCCTTTGCTTGCGTCTGTCATCTTGGATATGAACGGCTGATCCGTCAAATCAAGCGCATAACCGCCATCAATCAGCTCATTGCGGTTCTCGGCCGCCATGATGAATACGTCCGTCGCCGAATTGGACAGCAGCATCGTTTGCAGCTTAGCGATATAGTCCTTAACCGGCGGAGCCGTTTGGAAGTCGATCGTGATGTTCGGGTATTTCGCCGTGAAACCGTCAATGACCGGCTTCATTTCGGTTTCATTGTTCCACGAGAGCAGGCTTAGCTTTACCTTTTTGTCTGTGCCGGCGCCTTCGCCGCCCGCTTCGCCCTCTTTGTTGCCGTTGTTGCCGTTACTGCCGCAAGCGGATAGGACAAGCGTCACCGCCATCATGGCKATCAAAAGCAATAAACTTGATTTTCTCATGCTGTATTCCCCCTGTTAACGAGTATTTGTAAGCACTTTCACCATTATGATAACGCTTTACTAGGGGCTCTTGAATTTACATCGTTGCACGGATTTTTGTACTTTGTTGCACGCTTACATATTGGGCGGTTGATGCTTGCCCCCACGGTAATCTTTTGGCGAGACCTCAAAGTGCTTTTTGAACGTTTTGCTAAAATGACTTTCGTCGACGAAACCGGTCATCTCCGCAATGACGCTGTTTTTCAAATTCGTACCCGACAGAAGCTCCGCGGCCTTATCCATCCGGATCTGCGTCACGTACTGCCAGTAGTTGATACCGAATTGCTGTTTGAACAAGCGGCTTAGCTGATATTTATCCAAGCCATACCTATCGGCGATGTGCTGCAGCGATAAATCTTCCTCGTAATGCAGCTCGATATGCGACTTGATTCTTGTGATCGTTTCTTCCGTCCGCTCGGCGGCGTGGTCCGTTCTGACAACCAAGCTATCGATTACAGTGTAGAAGTATGATTCCAGCTCGGCAGCGGTATGAAGCTTCCTCAGCCTCTCCAGCGTTACCGGTTCAATATCCGTCGCGAAACGCTTCGAACGGATTATCGCCTGCTCGGCCATCGTCAAGTAATGTTTGCATAAGCGGTATACTTGATCCGGCTTCAGCCTTAGCTCTTTAAAAACGTTGAACAAAGCAGCAACAATGTCCTTCATCGCCTCTTGCGAGAAGGCCAGCGAGAATTTTTCCTCGAACGACTTATCGAACTGCTCATAAAGCTGCATGGTCCACGGCTCTGACTTGGCAGCCTCACTGCCGACTTGAACCGTGACTGATGAATAGAAGCCGCTTGCCGCAGCAACGCTGCTTTGAGCCAGGAGTCCGTATAGCTCCTCCGGTGTATCGCCAATCGCGCTTAGCCCTATGGTGACGCGACATAGCGGATAATCTGATTGCCAAGACAATACAGCTGTCTCCCCTAAATTCACGAGCTCGTCCATCCGGGCATCGCTGGTCAACCCTAGTACGGCTGCGAACTTAAGCGAATAAACTTGTGCAAGAACCTTTAGCTCCGCCACAGGCTCCATCCGATTCAACAAAGAAACTAACCCGTCCCTATGCAACTGCTCACCCGTAATCTGAACAATTAAATATCGTTTAATCCCGAGCAATGGGAAGGCTGACCTCGCCGCCGCAACAATACTCTCCTCGTCACCGCTTTGCTCCTGTTCTTGCCTGAAGTAACTCGTTATCGCACTGCCAAGCTCCGTCTGTTGTTCCGCCTTCAGCTCCTCAATCAGCTCCTTAAGCGCTGAATCAAGCTGTGCGGTATCGACCGGCTTGAGCAAATATTGTGCAACGCTTAGCCGAAGCGCCTCCCGAGCATATTCGAACTCATCGTAAGCGCTCAATATGATCGTTTTCGGCTTATGGGGCAGCTGCTGCAGCTGCTTCAATGCCTCGATGCCGTTCAAGTGCGGCATTTGAATGTCGATAATGAGCAGCTCCGGCTGCCATTGCTCAGCCAGCTCGGCAGCTTCCCGTCCGTCGTACGCATGCTTAATCTCCGTAATGCCGAGCGACTGCCAATTCATCATTTTATCCAAAAAAGTATGCAGCGATTGCTGATCGTCCGCAATAAGCAGCCTCATCCTTCTCTCTCCCTTCATCCTTGATGTGAATTAATCCATAATGGGCAGCAGGATGGAAACTCTCATTCCCACTCCCTGCTTGCTATAGATGCGGATGCCATAAGGCTCTCCGTATTTGAGCTTAATTCGTTGATTCACATTGTATAAGCCGATATTGTCGCTTTTCTGCGTCGTGCTGTTAATATGCCTGGTCAACTCCGCCGCACGTTCCTTGGACATGCCTTGTCCGTTGTCGGATACAACGATCAGTACGCCCTTGCGACCGCCGACCGCTTTAATATGGATGGCACCCTCCCGGATATGGTCGCCGAAGCCGTGACGAATCGAATTCTCAACGATCGGCTGAAGCGTCAGCTTCGGTATTTTGCGGCGCAGCACATCCCGGTCTGGAATCGAGAACGATACACGGATACCGTTATTGTATTTTTTGTTCAGAATATACAAGTAGTCCGACACATTGTTGATCTCGCGCTCCAGCTCCACTTCCTCCTCCGAGCGTTTCATGGAGTACCGGAACAGGTTGCTGAGCGACAGCACGATATGATTCGATTCCTCGGTATTGCCGCATACGATCTCCGTCTGCAGCTGCTGCAGCGTATTAAACAGAAAATGCGGATTGATCTGCGCCTGAAGCGTCTTCAACTCTTCTTCCTTCAAGTTAATTTGCGTCAAATAGTTTTGCTTAATGAGCAAATCTATCCGGCCCATCAGCCCTTTAAATTTGTCGCCGATCTGATTAAGTTCCCTATAACGGTAATCCCTCGGCTTCACATACAAAGAATCATCCTCGCCCATTCTGTCGAGCGCCGCCATCAATCTTCTCACCGGCAGCGAGATGCGCAACGTAATGAGCAGGCTGATAAGCGTGTTCGCAATCAAGCACAAGTAGAGGATGCGACCCAAATTCGTCTTGAGCGGCTGCGACTGGCTCGTAATATCGGACATCGGTACGGTCGAGATCATTTTCCAGCCGCTGACGGCGGTAGGCTGATAAATGACGAGCGTCTCAACCCCGTCGATATTTTCTTGAAAGTGGCCCGAAGGATGCTCGTACAGCTTCTCTTCCGAAGGAAAGTCGAGTACTTGTCCAATTTTAGCGCTGTCCTTATGGACGATAATATGGCGGTTCTCATCAATCAGGAAGATGCTGCCCTTGTTCTGATAAGCGCTTTGCTCGAACATGCCGTTGATTTTTCCCAAATCCAAATTCCCAATAACCGCCCCGAGAATTTGCCCCTGATACCCCTTAACTTGCAACACCACCGACAGCACCGGCTGATTGTAACGCGTAATATCCGTGGATAGATAATAGTCCTGCATATGAACGCCGATGCTGAAGAAACTGCCTTGCGGATTACGCTCGAACGTCTGCTTCACCCACGGTTGCGACTGGAAAGGGTAATCCCATTGTAACGTTTTGCGTCCGTCCAAATTGTTGACGTACCCCGTCTCGCCTATCATAAGGACGTCGCTGATCAGCGTTTGATAGGTACTTACGCCCTGCGCAATCTCCGAAATGTTGCGCTCATGCTGAAGCCTGCTCTCGATGCCGATCTTCTGATGCTCCTTCATCATCGTAATAACGGAGTGATTGCCGGCCAGCATGACGAGCGAGCGCTTCGACTCCTCCAGATTGAAGCTCAGACCTAGCGCCGCTTGCTCCATCACCTTGTTGCTGGAGCTGACGATTTCGTCCGTGATCATCTTCGTGGAGTCCTTGATGGACAGGTAGCCGAGCAGAAGCAGAAGCAGCACATTAACGAGTAAATAAGATACGAGTATCGTCCGCATAATCGTCCGGTCCAGAAACGTGTGCCGCAAATATACGAAAACTTTCTTCATGTTGTCCCTCGTTTTCACTGGGCGCCCCCCTGCCTTTGTCATTTCTAGAGGGTATTATAGCACGACACCGTTTAATTGTACGTACAAGCTGTAAGCTGTAAGTAATGCAATAGGGACCTTTTCCTGTGCAGCCTTCACGCGTTGCAAACCATTCATAACCATTCGCGCACACGTATGAGCAAAAAAAAGGATGGAGCAGAAATACAGCCTGCTCCATCCCTTTACTCAATTACTGAAACAATTTACATCCTCAGCGGCGCTTCGGCCAAATCCGCACGCGTCTGCAAGTAGCGGAAGAACGCAACCGACGCTTCGGCGCGGGTGACCAGCTTCCCAGGCAAAAACTTGCCGTCCGACAAGCTCATGATTTTCAGTCCTACCACAATCGCGGCCTGACCTTTGTTCTCGATCTGATCCGAGTCCTTGAAGCTCGCTTTAAAGATATGATCGTACTCGGCAAGCGCATTATAGCCAAGCGCTCTTACAATCAGCTCCGACATCTCATCGCGGCTGACTTTGCCGTCCGGATTGAAGGAGCCATCGCCGATGTCGATCAAGTTCTGCGCCAGTGCGCTTTCGACGTAAACGAAGTAACTGGAATCCGCCGCAACGTCGTCGAATGAAGCTTTCTCCAGCGCTGCCGAAGCTGTTCCCATGTCGTACATTGGAGAGTTTCCGCTATTGCGCGCAAGCACAAGCATCTTAATGAGCTCGCCCCGCGTAACCTGTTCACTCGGCCGCACCTTGCCATCCTTCACATCAAGCGCTTTGTAAGCAACCATCAGTTCAAGCTGACGCTGTGCCCAATGGCCCTCGATGTCGGTTGCCTTCGGCTTCTCAAGCTGTGTCGCCTCGCCGGTCTCGCGATTCCGCCAGCTTCCCGTCTCCGCATCGAGGAAGATGCTCTCGTCAAGCGGACGCGGTACGAGACGGTAGACGAGCTCCGCTTCGTTTTTCGTCGTAAGCTGCGACTCGCTCGCTTCGCCTGCCGCGATCAGCACTAACATTTTTTGATACGGAATCGGTTGACCTTCCCACCAATATTGTTGAACTAGCTGGTAAGCCAATTCCGTACGGTAATAGCCTAGCCACTTCGATATGGCTGCATCCTTCGTGATGACGCCTGGCGGTGAAGCCGGATAATCGAAATCTGCGATATTTCCGTTGTAATCCGTCACTTCTCCCGTACGGGAATCAATCGATACGCCAATATTGTCATATTCCACGGTTGCCCCATGAACTTTGCGAACGAACTCGATTCGATAYGATCCGATCTCGCCCGCGGTCTTGCCTTCATATGTTTCTGGTTTAGGGGAGACGATATAAAGCTCATGCGTTAGCCATGGCAGCTGCTTCTTGACCGTTGCCGTCGCCAGCTCCATTGCCTGCTGCAGCGATACAGGCGCTTTGTCTGTCTCTCCCTTCTCGGGAGACGCCGAATAATTGTAGTTATAGAAGTTGCGAATGGCACCTGACTGGCCGTCGACTGTGGCCGATAGGAAACCTTGCTCCTTGCCGTCCTTCGTAATCGTCCAGTTCAAATCCCAATATGCATTCGTTTTGCCCGAGTATTCGTCCTTATTTTCATTGTAATTGGAATGCGACAGCACGGCATCTGCCGGAAGCTTGAATGCTGCTTTCACAATCTCCACCGCACGCTGTTCCGTAATATTGCTGTTCGATGGCTTCGTCCCATCCGGCTTCGCAGTCAACGGAGTCTTAGATACCGTGCCTTGACGATAATACGAAATGTTCGTACGGTCCTTCGTGTCTCCGCTCACGGCATCAATCGCCAAGGAGTCCAGCTTGTAGCTAAGAACAGGCTTGCGCTCTCCCTTCGCGCTGTACGGAATGATATACGCCAGCTCGGGCTTAGCTGCCGCGCGCAGCTTAGCGTCCGCTTGCTCTGCTGTAAGCGTCGTGCTTACCTTCGGAAATACAATCGTTTCATCCCAGCGCAGCGAATAGCTCATCATATGTCCTTCGCTGTCAATCTCCGCTTCAATGTAGTTATCCGCATACGGAATGCCGTTCACGATCCGGTCGAACCGCAGCATATGTCGAACCTGACCAGTAAGCGGAGGCAGCAGTGATACACCATATTCCGTATTCAGCTTAACTTGCGATTCGTAATTAGGCGCCAATGTATGTATAAACTCAAGTGCAAGCTTCTGCGCCGCATCCCTCTCCACTTTGAGAGGATAGGTTGGTTTAGCCGACGGGTTATCGACATACGTTCGAAACTCCAACAGCTGGCCGTTATCCGCATGAATGCGTACATAGATGCTGCCTTGCTGCTTGCCGTTTACTTTCTTCACAAAATCGAGACTCCATGTATTGCGTTTCCCGACCGCTAGCTGTTCTGACGAGAAGCCAGTCCCTTGGAGCGTATACTCCTTCGGAATGTTTACGTACTGTCTGGCGAGTGCTTCCGCCTTGACCTTCGTAATCTGAGCATTCGTGCCGCTTTGGACGGCCGTTTCGCTGCCCGCTGCCGCGCTAGCGCCTCCACTGTCGGCACTATCGGCAAATGCTTGTCCTGGCAGTGTACCCATAATCATTGCAGCCGTTAATATCGTTGCGAGCTTCGTACGATTATTGCGCCTCACTACTTCGTCCTCCTTTATTTTTCCAATACTTACATCCTATAAAACGGAAGTAGCCGGTTGGAAGTTGCACCCATTTAAAAAACAAAAAAACTGTCTTCTTTCCGCAAAGGGAAGGAAGACAGCTTTCATTGCTAAGCAGCTCTCCGACTGGATACGAGCCCCCATAGCTTCTGTAATATAAATATGCCAAGCCAAACGGAGAAAATAATAAAGATCGGCATGACGGTGAAATTATACCGATATTCCGGCACGAATACGAGTCTGATCATAGACATAATAACGAGCACGACTGCCAGCATAACGCCCGGATGTCTCCAGCGCCAGATCAGTCCGAGAAGCGTGATAATGCTGCTGTATACGATGAGAAGATGCAAGTAAGCGACCTTCGGATACGCATAGAAAATCGGAGAATGTCCCGATCCGAAGAACATATGGCCATATGTATACTTCAGCTTGCCAACCGTGTACCACTTCACGTACGTCCATGTTTGCGTCGTAAAGCCTGCTTTAATGCGCGCCCATGCGTAATCCGACTGCGTCATCCATTTTTCCTTCTGCACAATACGATCCTCGTAGTTTTTGTCCGGATACGTACCCGCGGAGAATGGATTGGACTGCGAAGATGTAAGTACGAATTCATTCAGCGACACAATATTGCGAATCCACCATGGCAGCATCGTAGCGGACAAGCATAGACCCGTCACGACACCGAGCAAAACGATCTTTTTGAATACGTCAGACAACGGCTTGCGATCAATCCCTGTCGCCTTCCTATTCTTGCTCCACTGTTGAAGCAGGAATACACCGTACAAAGGAACGAACAGCGGTAAAAACTCAGCCCGTACAAGTACGGTTAAGCCGAGCAGCAGACCTGCAATTGCCGCATCTCGAATGCGCTGCGTCTTGAACGCATACATCTGCATCGACAAGTATGCCATAAGCAGGAATAATGCCAACGTCTCTGTGAGCACCGCGCCAGTTGTCCAGATGAACGGATGATAAATTGCGCCAATGAAAATGGAGATCAAAGCGATCCACTTATTTTTCGTTGCTTGCATGGCGATGATATACATCAGCGCGAGCGAAGCTAAGCTAATAAGCACTTGCGCCCATCGAATCAGCGGGAAGTATTCCACACCGATCTGTTCGCCAATAAGGTACATGCCCGTCATAAAGAGCGGATAACCCGGCGTTACGCGCGCGTTCGGTACTTCTTCTTTGTATGCATAGATGCCTTTGTCGACAAGACGATGAACCATTTCATTGTAATACTTCGAGTCATGCGAAATGTTATGCTTAACCGATGTTAGAAAATCGGCTCTTAACCAGAAAGCAAGCAAAAAAATCAGGACGATCATGATCGTCCAAACTTTGTTCTTCCGTACCCATTCCAACAAAATAAACGGCCCCCTCAGACGATAACACAACCTATTTCCAAGCTAATACGATAACTCCGACCAAAATAATTCCCGCCCCTATCCAGCGTTGCAGCGGAACGGTCTCGTGGAACAAGTAAACTGCAGCCACCATGCCGAGCACGTAGGCTAAGCTTTGTAGCGGATACGCAAGGCTGAGCGGCAGCTTCTTCAATACGTACAGCCACATCACCGTTGCAATTCCGTATAGAACAAGCCCTCCCCAAATATGAGGCGACCATAATAAAGTAACGACCGATTCGCCTTTGGCGGTATCGAGCTTGTTCATTCCGGTTTTCCACAGCAGTTGACCGCAGACGAGCAGTAAAATATTAAAAGCCAGTACAACGTATGCAGCCATTACGATTCCGACCTTTTGCGATCATGAAGCTCATGATGCAGAATGCCAAGCTCTTGCGTCAGACGAATGACCTTCTCCGACAGCTTGGATACGATCACGGTAAGGTGAAGAATGAGCGCTACGCAGAACAGAATTCCGACTAAGAACAAGAGCGCCGGCGCATAATCGACACCGATCGAGTCGGCAAGCGAATCGATAATTTGCGGTCGCACGGACAAGATGAGCATGACGACGCCGAACAGCAGCCACAGCATGGAATACTGCTCGCGCAACAGCCTTCTATTAATCAACATAATAAGTACAATCAGAAAAGCGACACTTGTGATAATCCACAAGGCTTGCATGGAATTTCCCCCTCAAACATAAACGACTGATGCCGCTTGATTACGACTGAACTTCAACTGGTTTTGTTTGTTTCAGGCTTCGGATGAACAAAGCCAATGTTACTTTAATCATATAATACACCGATCTCATCGCATTTATAGATGAAGTGCCTCCCGTGCGTGCTTCCATTGTTACGGCTACCTCGCTCGTGCGAAGTCCGCTGCGATTGACGAGCACGATCGAATCCACTTCCGGATAATCGGTTGCATAGTCGCTTTGGAACACCGATATCGCGCGTTTATTAGCCGCACGGAAGCCGGACGTCACGTCGAGCACTTTTTTGCGTGTCATGGCGCTTACGATCGTCGACAAAATTTTGATGCCGATCCGTCTTGACGTCGTCGACTGGAAACCTGTTTGTTCAATAAACCGCGAACCAATCGCAAGGTCAGCCTTGCCGCTCAGTACCGGGGACAAAATAAGGTGAAGCTGCTCGGCTTTGTGCTGTCCATCTCCGTCCACTTGCACAGCGACATCATAGCCGTAACGATGGGCATAACGATAACCGGTCTGCATGGCTCCGCCAATACCAAGATTTGTAGGGAGTGTGATGACGGCTGCGCCGTTCGCTTCAGCAACTTCCTTCGTGCGATCCTTCGAGCCGTCGTTAATGACGAGAATATGAGCAGACGGGCAATGCGTCTTCACATCATGGATAACGTGGCTTATGCTATGCTCTTCGTTATAAGCCGGTATTATGATCAAAATTTTTGAAGACGTATTTCCATTCCGCAGAGACTCACCTGTAACGGCGCCGTCCTTCTCAGAAATGACTGCGTTCACTCCATCATCACTCCATAAATCGTAGTTTTTGTTGACGCTCCATTGTTCACAATACCTCTAATTCTACTAAACTTCTCTATTAGAAAGCAACTGAAAAGGTTGTGAAAATGTGTAATTGTTGTCGTTTTTACACGAATCTATGCATCCACTTGTTCCCTATTCTAGCATTTATTTCGGAGAGGAAATAAGTGAAAGAAAAAAAATACCGCCTGGCAACCAGCATTGAACTGATTCCAGACGATATTTAGACGTTTGTTTTTGCCCTATTGTTGCTTACAGTTGACCAGCAATTTTTGCTTTCAAAGCGTCTTTGCTTTGTACGCCGACCATTTTGTCAACCGGTTGACCGTCTTTGAACAAAATAAGCGTCGGGATGCTCATTACGCCGAATTGCGAAGCAAGCTCAGGCTCTTCGTCAACGTTGATTTTCGCGATTACAGCTTGGCCTTCCAGTTCAGTGGAAAGCTCCTCTACGATCGGAAGCTGCATTTTGCAAGGTCCGCACCATGGCGCCCAGAAGTCAACAAGGGATACACCGCTTTGTACGCTTTGGGAAAAGTTATCTTTCGTCAATGCTACTGCCATTTCAATCATCCTCTCCAAACAATGTGTATGATTAAGGGATAACCCGTCTCATCCTTACCAAATCCAAATTCGAAGCTACGAACAGGCGTGAATCTGGCCAAGCACGTCTTGAATCGTAATTGCGCTAAAATGCTCCTCCAGCTGCTTCTCCGCCTTGCAAAAAATACCGAACATGACTTGATTCATATTCGATCCGACGACGCAATCCATCTCTGGATTGCCTGAGCACCAGCTTGGCATGAGCGACCCCTGCGCCATGACGCGGTAGATGTCGGCTAGCGTGACGATGCTTGGGTCAATGGTCAGACGATATCCTCCGCCAGAACCTTCGCGTGTATTCACGTATCCGCTTCGACGCAATGCGCTCATCACCTTGCGAACGCGTGCGGAGTGCGTACCGACATTATCGGCAATCATCTCGCTGCTCGCCATTCGTTCCGGCAAATAAGCCAAATAAACAAGACTGTGTACGGCAATCGTAAATTCACTGTTCACTATGAACGGGCCTCCCTGCTTCTTACTGTAATTTTATCCGTTACAGTTGTATTTGTCAATAGCCAGGTGCACGCCGTTCATCATTATATTGCGGTGCGCCGCGGCGAACTATTCTCTGCAAAAAGTGGAGAGGAGACAGCCGCATAATTTTACGAGCGGTTGTCATCATTTAGTGCCGTAACTGAATAAATATGAATTGTGCCGATTGCACAAAGGCTCCGAATTAAGTTTTGTCTTAGCAAAACCAGGTTTAGGCTTCCGATGCGAGTTTTGTCATACAAAACAAAGTTAATGCTTCCGAAGTAGTTTTGCTACGCAAAACTTTAAAGGAGGTGAACACAATCATGGCATTTTGGAATCGATGGGTATCGATTCGTGCGGAGGGCGGATCGAGAGTCGATCTGATTGATCGGCTGCAAGCGCATCTGAAAGCCGGCGGACTGAAATCGAAGATTACGAACGAGAGCAGCTCCGTGAAACGAATTCATGTATTGAAGAAAGATCTTGATCAAGCCAAGGCGCTGCTCGATGCGTTCGACAAAGAGCATTAGCCGGGGCAACAGACGACGAAACAAATGAAGGCAGCGATCCGGATCGGAATCGCTGCCTTGCTGTTGCCATAAGTTATGATTTGCTTATTCCTTGCGACGAACGCCCGTTAAGCGGCGAATGCTTCATCCATCGATAACCTTTGCGCACGCTGTTCATGACCCATTCAGGAATCGCAATMGTATGCTTGGACAAGAACGGCATATAAATACGGTTATACGCCTTCTTCAAGTCGTCCCACATCGCGCATGGCTCCTCCTTCAAGAAGTCGGATATGTCGACGACGATTCCTTTGCCGTCCGCCACCATAACATTTTTGCCATGAACATCATGAGGAAATAGTCCTTGCGAACGCRCATAATCGAGCGCTTGGTCAATATCGTCGATCACGGTCTTCGGGATCGTTATCCCTTCAAGCACGCATTTGTACAAGGTTTTGCCTTGCAGCCTGCGCAGAATCAAGTAGTAATGCCCGTCATGCTCGCCGGCATGGTAACAAGTCGAATAAGATGGATGATCGCCAATACGGCGATACACCTCGCACTCGCTTTCCCAGCCTTCACGGCCAGGCGCATATACTTTCACGGCAATATCCGCGTCATCGGGATGGTAGAATACGCTGGCATAGTTGCCTGCTCCAAGCAGCTTCCATTCCTTCGGCATCGCCTTCACATGTATCGGATTGCCCGGGTCTACGCTTTCGAGCTTAAGCTCTGCCAGCAGCGTATGCTTCACTTTATCGATAAATGATTCCAATCTTTGTGCATCCATAGGTGACAGAGCTCCCTTTCCTTACAATTCGTTTCCAGTCCCTTTCATTGTAAGGCGTTCCTCTGCAAAAATAAAGCGTTCATACGTTGAAAAGGGCTATCGCCGCATAAGGCTGCTTAATGTCCGCCGCCACTTACGACCTTCAGGCCGATTACCCCGATAATAATCATCGCTAGAAACATGATTTTACGCCAATCCTTCGATTCCTTGAACAACACCATGCCGAGCACTACCCCGCCTACCGAGCCGATACCCGTCCATATCCCGTAAGCTGTACTAATCGGTATCGTCTGAAGCGCTTTAGATAAGAAGAAGAAACTAACGAAACCCGATGCGATCGCCCCGACTGTACCCTTCCATTTGCGAAAGCCGTCCGACAGCTTCATGAACGTAACCCCGCCGACTTCGCCTAAGCCAGACAGGAGCAAAAATAACCATGCCATCTTATCGTCACGCCCTCTCCTGCTGTCTTAACTGCCCTGTGTTCGTTTCCTGCGAAGGGTCTTCCTTCTTGTCTTTAGAGACAAGCTTAAGTCCGACGATACCCGATATAAGCAGCACGATGAAAAATAACCGCCAGAAATCAACGGGCTCTTTAAGAAACAATATGCCTGCTATGACTGTTCCGACGGTGCCCATCCCTGTGAACATCGCGTACGCAGTGCCTATCTCAAGAATTTGCATCGATTTGGCGAACAGATAGAAGCTCGCAGCGAGCAGCACTACCGTAATGATGCTCGGTACCAAGACTGTAAAGCCCTCTGAATATTTGAGCCCGAACGTCCAGCCCACCTCTAGAAAACCTGCCAATAATAAATAAATCCATGCCATTTTCCGTTCATCCTTCCTTGTTGTTAAGTGTCCATAGCTGCCAGAGTGATTCCCATAAAAGCTGCTTGCGCTGCTCGAATAATGTGCTGTCATAAAACTGATATTCCACCAGCAAGCCATCAACGAAAACATACAGCTCTGCGACCATCCGCTCTTCATCCCGATCGGCAAAAATGCCTTCTCCAGTCCCTTGGCGAATAATTTCAACAATCCGCTCCGACAATAGATCCTCATATTGAAGAAAGACAGTCCGTAATTGCTCGCGCAAATGGCGCGGCGGCACGACCATCGTTCGCTTCAGAAACGCTTGACCGCTCGACAGGTGGGAAAAGTCGGAGAAGAAATCGAATATGCGATAAAGCTTGCGTTCGACCGGCTCTTCCCGAAGCTGCAGCAACAGTGTGTTGTAATGCTCCCACTCCTCATCGATTACCTGCTGCATAAGCCCAAGGAAAAGCTGCTCCTTCGACTTGAAATGCGCGTAGATGGAAGGCGTCTTAATGCCGACCTCCTTCGCAATCTGAGACATCGACGCTCCTTCATAGCCGGATTCCGTGAAATGCGTAAGGGCAGCCAGCTTAATCTTCTCCGGCGTCGTTAAGTTATCGTCCATGCCATCACTCCCATTCGACTAACGTTCGTTGCCTAACGAACGTTAGGGATCACTATATAATAGTACAGTAGATTCGATAAGTCAAAAAAAAAAAAAAGAGCCCAATCGGTTCCTTCTCAGGCTTCCGATTAGACTCTTAGTGTTACACGTCATTCGATTTTAATTTACGGGAAAAGAACAAGATGCCATTGACGATCATTCCCGCCGCCGTACCGCATACGACCGATACGAGATTCAGGATAAAGAAGAAAAACATCGCCAATCCATCGCCGATCTCGCCCCCGCCCTCCGGCAGCAGGCCCGATATGGCAAACCCGATTACAAGGTTCAAAGGAATCCACAGCAGCACAATAAATACGGGAAAGTACCAGTGCCTGCTGCGGAACAGCCAAATGATCGGAACAGCAAACATTGCGGCTAACAGCAGGCAAATGATGTAGCTATACTCGATAACAAATGCGGCGTAATAGGATGCGATGTACACCGCATTCGTGACAAGCGCGTAGGCGACGCTGAGCAGCGAAGCATTCCGCGCCGAACGTTTGAACCATGCATACTTATCGCTTATTTCCTCCATTATACGGCCACGATTTCCTTAATGGCCTGCAGGAAAGCATCCATTTCCTCATCCGTTCCAATGCTGATTCGCAAGTACTCATCGATGCGCGGCTGCGCAAAGTAGCGGACAAGCACGCCTTTGTCGCGAAGCTGCTGGAAGATCGACACTGCCGGCTTGTCCGGGTACGAAGCGAATACGAAGTTTGCCTTCGAGTCTGTAACCTTGAATCCAAGCGCAGCAAGCTCGCCCGCTACGCGGTCACGCGTACGTATAACCTTCTCCGTCGTTTCCCGGAAATAAGCATCATCCTGGAACGCTGCTATTGCTCCAGCTAGAGCAAGCCTGTCCATTGTATAGGAGTTGAATGAATTTTTGATCCGATTCAGCCCATCAATAAGCTCCTCGCTGCCGAAAGCAAAGCCAACACGAAGTCCTGCGAGCGAGCGTGACTTCGAAAGCGTCTGTACGACGAGCAAATTCGGATATTGCGGGATTAGGCTAATCGCAGATTCACCGCCGAAGTCGATGTAGGCTTCGTCGATAATGACCGCTTGGTTCGGATTGCTATCCAGCACTGTGCGGATATCGTCCAGCGACATCAGTTTGGCTGTTGGCGCGTTCGGATTCGGCAGGATGACGCCGCCGTTCTCCTTCGCATAATCGGCTGGATGAATATTGAACGAATCATCCAGAGGAATGAGCTCCGATTGCAGCCCGTACAGCTTCGCGTACACTTTATAGAAGCTGTACGTAATGTCAGGATACAAAATCGTCTTCGCCGGATCAAAGAAAGCTGCAAAAGCGAACGCCAAGATCTCGTCCGAGCCATTGCCCGCGAACACCTGACCCGCTGGCAGCTTGTAATAGTCCGCGACCGCCGCAATTAACGCTTCGCAGGTCGGATCCGGATACAATCTCAGATCGTCGCCTGCCGCCGCTTGAATAGCCTCGATAACTTTAGGAGAGGGTGGGTACGGATTCTCATTCGTGTTCAGCTTGATATACGTTTTATCTTTCGGCTGCTCGCCTGGTACATAAGGAACCAGCGAAGCCGTTAATGGACTCCAAAATTTGCTCACAGAACAACATTCCTTTCAACTTCTGAATATGTTTGATTTTATTATCTTATCACTATTAATCGATATATTTGATACAAACGGTGTATATATACCGATCGTTTTTCCGCAAGTGCAGTACGTTTCACGTTTTGTTAAAAGTAGAGAGAAAACAAAATGATGCGCGGGAGTGGGAAAAATGAAATCATGGTACAGGAGTATATACTGTCCACCGCTCATTCCGAAGAAGTGGAAAGCTTGATTGAACAAAGTAAATCCTGGCGCGAGAACATCGAAACAACGCAATTTCCAGCTATCGAATCAGGCAACGATGAGCTCGCGATGCAAATATTGCAAGACACGGTAACACCTATCGGAAGAGAACCCAGCACAGGCTTTGACGAGCTCGCTGCCAAACGGGAATTACAGACGCAAGAGGCGAGCCAATCCGTCCTGCACCACGGCAAGACGCTGGAGCTCATAATTGTCATCATCGCCGCTGTCGCCATCGTGCTCGGCATTCTGCTCGCTATTATGATGTCCGGCATGATAGTTGGACCTGTCCTTAAGATTGCAACGCGGATCCGAATGATATCCGAGGGCGATCTTCGCGGGGATGTATTAATATATTCAAGCTTGCGTATGTAGATAACGCAGATTACAGGCCGGCCGGCGAGGTATTCGTTGGCCGGCTTCTTTATTCACCTTTTTTTGTAAACAAAAAGCATAATGTGCGTAAAGATCAGCCCGAGCAGCGCGCCAACCGTATTTAAGATAATATCGTCGACGTCGAAGCTGCCCACATGTGTAAGCATTTGAATAAGCTCGATAATCGCAATCCATGCAATCGTGAAAGCGGCAAGTCTAATCGGATTCCGATATTTGACGCGTAAGAGCGGAGCGAAGATGCCAATAGGAATGAATAATACAATATTGCCGAAAATATTAGTGAACCAAATGTTCCAATTCATATGATTGCGGTAATAAATATAATTTTTGATCGTATGGAGCGGAACGATATTGTATGAATAGCCGGCTCCGTAGAAGCGATCGCGATAAAGCAATAAATGGAACATAATAAAAACATAGATAAGTGCGGCAACCGTTAGCATCAGGTTAAATAGGATGCTTTTGCTGTAAGCCTTCTTGTACACGTTGCTTCGGATCACCTCGCAGCCGTGTTATTTTTCGGTTTGCCTCGCACCATATAGGTTCTAAAATCATTTCTGCCTCGAATCTCGAGACCATTCAGCTGATAGCCGTTCGAGCAGCCGCCGTCAATGCCGATCTTTCCGTCGCCGAACCAAATGTCAGACTTGCCGTGAATATCCCTCGTCTTCGTATGGCCGAAAACAACCGTCTTGCCGACACGCGTCGGTTGCTTGATGAACGGCTCTTTAATGTAAAGAAAGTCACGCTCCGGCTGCTCCTTCCAATTGTCGAAGGCCGGGTTCAATCCCGCGTGGACGTAAATGAAATGTTCATCCTCGTGGTAGAGCGGCAAGCTGTCTAGGAAATCAAGATGATGCGTATAAGATTGCTTCACGGTCGCTTTCATTTGGGACAGCAGCTTATCCAAGGAAGAATGGCCTACCTCTGCGTAGCTCTCTGCCGTTTGGCGTCCGCCATGACCCGTGAACTTATGTAATGCCTGCTCGCTTCTCTCCAGCACCACATCAACGAAACGCTCGTCGTGGTTGCCCTTGATTGCGATCGCGCCGTCATCCTTCACCAGCTTGATGACCTGCTCCACGACCTCCCGGCTGTTCGGCCCCCGATCGACAAAATCGCCAAGCAGCAGCAATTGATCCTCGCCCGGCTTGTAGCTCATAAGCGCGAGCAGCTCGTTCAATGCCCCATGGCAGCCATGAATATCGCTAATGACTAATTTACGCTTCATATTCTTCTCCCCATAATCGCAAGATCACGCTCGACACCGTCCAGTTCGGCCACCTTGGGAAGCAATCCCCACTCAGCGAAGCCGAACTTACGCAGCAAGGATAAGCTCGGTTCATTATGTCCGAATACGAATCCAAGCAGCGTGCGGATGCCGAGGCGCGGGCTCTCTTCTATCGCTTTGGCAAGCAATATCGAACCTATTCCCATCGAGCGGTATTCTTCCGCAATATAGATGCTGATTTCTGCCGTTGCCTGGTAGGCGGGTCTGCCATAAAACGATTGGAAGCTGAACCATGCTGCGAGTTGTCCATCAATTAGAAGCACCCACATCGGCCGCGACTCCGGCGAGTGCTCCTCGAACCACTTCTGCTTGCTCTGGACGGTTGCCTCCTCCAGATCAGCCGTAACCATCCGGCTCGCGACGGTAGAGTTATAAATCTCGACGATACGCGGCAGGTCGCCGGGCTGCGCATCGACTATTTCGTATTGAAAGCTTTTCATTGTGTTCACCTCGTACATGTTATCCCGTGATGTTATTTGTCGCTGCTTTTCTTGAAAGGCTGCGCCTCGCAAGTCTTCCACCTAAGTATGTGAAGAGGATAATGGACGCGTCGTACGTTAAATTAATTAGCAATTGATCACTATAAGTATCTTGCAGCTGATTAATCGTCCCGATCAAATGATATGCGGATATAATAATGCCGAGCAGTAGACTTTGATTGGGAATACCTCGACGTGCAAGTTTGAACGTATAATAACCTGCCGCGAATGTAGCCAGTATGCTGATTAGAAATTCAAACTTCCATTCATTATTGGGCAATAAATCGAATAGGCCATMTGTAAAGACAGCAATAAGAATGTATCCAAATACAATAGTTGAAATAACATAAATCAGTAAGCCAATTGATAGCGCTTTGAAATCGAAAGACTTCAGCAAGAAGGTCGCTCCTCTAGCTCGGAGATATAACGCGCGTATGCCTCCGGCGTATTCATATTCGTGAAAACGATCGACGCTTCTTCTATCGTCGGCGTGACTTCAATCCTTGGCAATGCCTCCAACAGGCGCATGAACCRGTAATCGCCGCGCTGTAGAGCCTCTTCCGCTTGTACATGCAGACTTGCTTCATAAAATGCATGCATCGGCTGACCGGAGGCGTGTATTACACCCGCTCCCTCGCCGAATGACCAAAGCCTGTCTCGCAGCTTCTCCAGCAGCGGCAGTGAGATCGTCGGCATATCGCATGCAACGACGAACACCCAACCTGTATCGATGCTTGCCAGCCCGGCATGCAGACCCGAGAGCGGACCGCAGCCCGGGTAACGGTCGTAAGCAAAGCTTGTTTGCGGGCCGAGCTCAGCCAATGCGGTTTGGTATGATTGCTCCCGATTAGGCGCGCCTGCCGCAACCGTCACTTTCATCCCGAGTGCGGCAAGCTGCTTAACGAGAAGATAGAGCAACGGCTTCCCGTTGATTGGCAGGAGCGCCTTATCCGTCCCCATCCGCGAGCTCTGGCCGCCAGCAAGAACGAGGCCATGCAAAGACTGCTGCTGTTGAGCATGATCGGTCATAGACCTTCTCCCTCCGGAAAATAACACAGCCTGCTTCGCAAATATGCTCGGCAGGCTGCAATGTGTCATATTAAGCTTTAGTCGGGTCGAAGGAGCTTTTCAAGGAAACGATACGGTTGAAGGCCAGCTTCTCCGGCGTCGTGTCCTTCGGATCGACATTGAAATAGCCGTGGCGGAAAAACTGGAACTTGTCGCCGCCCGTCGCATCCTTCATATTCGGCTCAACAAAGCCTTGCAGCACTTCAAGCGAATTCGGATTGATACATTCGAGGAACGGCTTTCCTTCCTCTTCGGCTTCGTTCGTAATAAGCGGCTCATAGAGACGGAAATCGGCTGCAACCGCTTGTGATGCCTCCACCCAGTGAATGGTGCCCTTCACTTTGCGCTCATTGAAGCCGGAACCGCTCTTCGTGCGCGGATCATACGTGCAACGAAGCTCGATTAAATTGCCGTCAGCGTCCTTGATCGCCTCTTGGCATGTAATGAAGTACGCGTGCTTGAGACGCACCTCGTTGCCAGGGAACAGACGGAAGTATTTGCTCGGCGGATTTTCCATAAAATCGTCTTGCTCAATATAAATTTCGCGGGAGAACGGAATTTGGCGTTCGCCCATCGCTTCATTCTCACTGTTGTTCTCTGCCGTCAGCAGCTCCGTTTGCCCTTCCGGGTAATTCGTGATGACGACTTTAAGCGGCTTAAGGACCGCCATCGTGCGAAGCGCCTTGAGCTTCAGGTCTTCGCGGATGAAGTGCTCCAGATTGCGCTCATCGACAATGCTGTTGCTCTTCGCCACGCCGATCTCGCGGCAGAACGCCCGAAGCGATTCCGGAGTATAGCCTTTGCGGCGAAGTCCGCTGATCGTCGGCATGCGCGGATCGTCCCAGCCGACAACGACACCTTCGTCTACCAGTTGCTTCAGCTTGCGCTTGCTCATTACGGTGTTCGTCACGTTCAGACGGGCGAACTCGTATTGATGAGGCGCCGCTTCCATCTCGCATTCGGCAATCGCCCAATCATAGAGCGGACGGTGATCTTCGAACTCTAGCGTACAGATGGAGTGTGTTATGCCTTCGATCGCATCGCTGATCGGATGCGCGTAGTCGTACATCGGGTAGATGCACCATGCGTCGCCCGTGCGGTGGTGATGGGCGTGCGCGATGCGGTACAAGACAGGATCGCGAAGCGTAATGTTTGGCGAAGCCATGTCGATCTTGGCGCGAAGCACTTTCTCGCCGTCTTTGAACTCGCCAGCGCGCATACGCGCGAACTGATCGAGATTCTCTTCTACGCTGCGGCTGCGATACGGGCTTTCCTTGCCCGGCTCGGTCAGCGTTCCGCGATACTCGCGCATTTCCTCGGCTGTCAGCTCGCAGACGTAAGCTTTTCCTTTTTTGATCAGAAGCACTGCGCGATTGTACAGCTCCTCGAAGTAGTCCGACGCAAAGCGAAGCTCGTCCCACTCGAAGCCCAGCCAACGCACATCCTCTTGAATCGATTCTACGTATTCCGTGTCTTCCTTAAGCGGATTCGTATCGTCGAAACGAAGATTCGTTTTGCCTTTGAATTCATCGGCAAGCTCGAAGTTCAAACAAATTGATTTCGCATGTCCGATATGCAAATAGCCGTTCGGCTCAGGGGGAAAGCGTGTGACGATTTCCTGTACGCGGCCGCTCTTTAAATCTTCGACTACGATGTTTTTAATAAAATTTGAGGATGATGACTTCGATTCCACTGCGTTTTCCATCACGACCAACCTTTCCCTCGGAGAATATATATC
>NZ_JBFRGE010000088.1:0-23677 GCF_052115185.1 Paenibacillus sp. 2TAB19
GTATTAGCTTATCGTTAATGAGTTCTAGAATAATAAATTTTCTTTCGGTTTCCTTCCAAATATTTCATCGACAGATTGTTTTTTCTACCTTAGACTTGAATAATATGGGACTAAAGAATCAGATTTATGGCGGAGTGGGGTGCTTGGATTGAAGATTTTAGTTCTAGATAAATTTTACAAGTCCGTTCCGAAGGACAAGCAGGTCAAGGTGAAGCAACGCGTCTTGTCTCTAGTAACCGAGCTGAAAGAAAACAAATATAACTTTCATTCGCTTTCCAAAGGCAACAGCATGAGGAAGATAGAATCGGCGGGCGAATCGATCTTTAAATTCAAGTACAACGAAGGCGATCGCATCTTGTGCACGTTTGCGGGCCTTTATTATGACGATGTTAGGGAAGAGGATCGCAATAGCCTGGTGCTGATGGAATATTGCAGTCACGATAAACAAATCGTAGCGGCCAAGAAACGGAATTTCGGCATACAGGAGCTGCTGCCCTTCGAGGAGAGCAGCTCCGCGGCACCGGCAAACGAAAGTAAAGGACTAGAGGCGGAAACCGTCGATTTTTCCCTCTATTATTCGGCGCCTTATATGATAAACACGGATACGGATGAGCTCGAGCGATTGTTCGGAGAGGACGCGCCGCTTTATTATTTGGACCCGATCCAATATGAATGCGCATCGGCGGCACATGAGGGACAGCTGGTGCTGGGCTCGGCAGGCAGCGGCAAAACGACGATCGGCGCTTACAAGCTGGCGAATTACGCCAGACATCACCGAGGCGAAGATTTTAAGCTCGTCTACATTACGTTTTCCAAGCGGCTGAAGGATAAGGTGCAGGCGTTGTTCGAAGACATCGCGATTCGCCTTTATGGACTGGATCGAAGCGAGTTTGACGGAAAAGTGGAATTTCTGATGTTTCGCGAGCTGATTGCGGAATCCGAAAGCGACATCGCGCATGGCAACGTCATTACATATGAAAAATTCAAAGCTTGGTACCGAGATCAGAAGGGCCATGAGCGGCAATGGCCTGACCCGTTGGCATTATGGAAGGAGCGCAGAGGAATCCTTCAAGGCATTATCGGAAGCGATTGGCAGTATACGGCAGCTGTCTCTTCCTTAAATTACGACAGCGAGTTATTAATGCTGCTGCATGATAACGAGATGATTGCTTATGACGAGTCTGGACATAGCTTTAAGCTTCGGGAGCCAATGGCGGATATTTGCCGATTCATTAACCGGCAGATGGGATCGGGAAGCTCCGAGCGTTTCCGCATAAGCGTCATTCGTACGTTAAATGAAGCGATAGTGAAATCCAAGGGAATTACCGACGAGCAATACCTCTCGTTAGGCAGTCAATACTCCATGTTCGATAGGGAACAACAGGAGAAGGTTCTCCATATTTTCAAGGCTTATCAGCAGTATGTTCATCGAGAGAACAATCGAGGGTTTTACGAGGAAGGGGATTTGCTGCGCAAAGCATTGTCTCATAGCCGTCCCATCTACGATTATATGGTGATAGATGAGGTGCAGGATTTAACGGAGCTTCAAATTTATTTTATGAGTCAATTGCTGAAGCGTCCAACGAATCTGTATGTTTGCGGCGATTTTCACCAAACGATTAACCCTACGTTTTTTGACGCGGGAAGGGTAGCGAGCATTTGTCAGTTCGTAAGCGGGGACGATCGTATCGGACAACAAGCAACGCTTACCCAGAACTATCGATCCAGTCGCAGCATTGTGGAATTCGCTAATGATGTTGCGGGACTCCGCAACAACAGAATACGGACCAAACAGCGATTGGAATGGATGGAAACAGCTGCGCGCGGTTATACGAATCGTCCTATTCTATATCTTGGTGATCAGGAAGAGCTGTTCAGGCATGCAGCCGACAAAAGCTACGTCATGATTGTCGTTCCTAGCGATGCGGTGAAGCTGGAATTGATTGGAGTGTACCCGGAGCTGGAGTCACGCGTGTTAACGGTGTCGGAGATTAAAGGGATTGAGCGCAAAACGATCATCAGCTATAGGATGATGTCGACGTTCCGTGAAGAGTGGGACACGATCTTTAATCCGCAGACGAAGCTTAGCCATGAGGTTTACCGTTATTATTTCAATCTGTTGTATGTGGCGGTTACCCGTGCGCGCGATACGTTATGCATCATCGAGGATAAGCTGGGACCGGAGGCGAGGCGCTGGTTAAGCGACAAGGCTGAAATCGTCGAGAGATTCGATGCCGACCGTTTAGGCATGGAGGAGGTTTCCACGCTTGATCAGAACTTAAGCGAGGCGCAGGATTCTGAACAAGAAGCGATGTATGCTCATGCGATATCGGTCTACGAGGCCATCCTCCGCAAGGGAAAGGGACAAGGCGCTTCGTACGCGCTTGCTGAGCGCGGCATCCAACGATGCAAGATTATGCTGGCGTATGAGCAGGATCAAGATCCGGACAAAGCGGGCGAGGCATTGATCCAGCTGCGTGAATATGACGAAGCGGTAGTCTTGTTGCGCGGCGGCAAAAACGCGGGGCTGCTGCTTCAAGCGCTGCTATCGTCGCAGAAAACGGACACCTACGATATTGAAGGAGAAATGCACCGCAAAGGGGCATTGCCGGTTAAGGAGCTGCTGAAGCTGAATAACGAAGGKCTGATGAGCCGTTATTTTGATAGAATGACGAAGCCTTATACGGATCATATGGAGCATATTGCGAAAATTTCAAGAGATTTGATACAGATTATGAATCCGGTTCATTAAAGGAGACGGTAGGCATATGGCGGCAAAAACGGAAAATCAATCGATTGAACAGCTTATCAAACGATTTCAAGAGCTTTCCTCGAACACGAAGCAGCTTGACGACACGATTGCGAGTTTCTCGGAGGTCGCGGCAAGCTTCCAAGCGGCCATGGAGGGGCTGGACCAGTCGCATGCTTTTCAGGAGCTGGCCAAACATTCCAAGGATGCAATCGCTAAGTTTGAACAATTAAAGAGCATGAATGAACAACAGGTACTTGGTAACTTGCAAACGATTGTGCACGAGGAAGTAACGATTGCCGTTGAAAAGCTGCAAGATCATATAGAAGAAGAGTTCATGAAGCGGAAAGAACAAGGAGCAGGGGACTCTAAGCGAGACGAAGAAATAATGGAGCTTCTGCGTCACATGAATCAAAAGCTGGACCTGCCGCCGGCAGCCGCGGCTTCCTCGTCTTCAGACGAGATGGCTCAGTTAAAGAGACAGATTGCGGCCATTAACGCTAAGCTTAAGCGGCAAGAGGATTACGAACGGCGCATTGCGATGCTGGAGCTTGAGGTGGAGCTGCTGCGCGGTACGATCGGCATCACGGAAGACGACAACGACAGCTGGCCGATCGACGTGTCCGATGACGATCTGCCATTCTAGCAGAAGGGGCTACTACAAATGACTTTGCAAGAAGCCGTACGATTGGCCAAGCTCCAGCAATACGGAGACGCGCTTCGTATATTTGACTCTTTATATGATGCCGACGAGCAGCAATTCGGCGTATGGGAACTATTTTATTACAGCAAATGTTTAAGAAAAGCACAGCATTTCTCGAGAGCGGTTAAGCTTAATCGTCTTGTCTATATAAGCATGCCCGAGAATGAGCCTAATCGGAATGCGTACGCATGGAACCTGTATGATCTGTACGTCAAGCAAGTGGACGATCGTAGAGTCGATGAGCCTAAAATGTTCAAAATCGCCGCATTCGTTATTGAAATGACGACACAGGATAAATATTCGCCCTACGAACGGACCGTATTCGCGGTGCTTAAGCATTTGAAGAGCAAAGGAAGTCCGCCTTGGCATCTGTTCATGCAGTGGTTAGGCAAGCTGGACCCCAGCCTGTTGAACAAAGATCCGATCGGTATTACCGATACAAGCGGTGTGGTCAGAGAGCTGGCGTCCCCTTTCGAGGAATGGCATTATAATCGGGTAATCGGGTTGTTCGGGCTGGAACAATGGGAAGCCTGCATTGCAGCAGTGGACGAAGCGCTTCAAGCAATTGCTAGCTTTCATTATAATCATCATATATGGATTCGAATCAAAAAAGCGGTATCTGTCTCCATGCTGGGCGATGCTGAAGAAGCGACGCGGCAGCTGGAGCAAATTGGCATTGAATCGAATCATTGGCTCGCGTATCATGAATTGTTCAAGTTGTATTCGCAGCTTGGCGACAAGGAAAAGGCGCTTCGGTCTGCGGCAGTCGCTTTGTTGTCCAGAAGCGGGGAATCGAAGCATAAGATGAAGCTGCTGCTCGAGCTCGGGGCGATGCTCGAGGAGCTTAACCTTAAGCGGGAAGCGCTGCAGCACTACAGTCTCGTACGGGATCTTCGCGCGCACAACGGCTGGCCGTTAATAGAACGTCTCGTTTCACGAATAACGTCGCTTGAGAACGAGACGGGCTTAACGAAAGCCGGCAATCCAAGAGAATTGGAGCGTTATTGGAACAGCCTGAGGCTGAGCAAGCTGGAGAAGAGCAGCGGCATCGTTCAGAAGCTGATCGGTGAAGGGAAGTCGGGCTTCATTGCCGGCGACGAGTCGGGAGCGGTCTTCTTCAGAGCTAGCGATGTGATTGGCAAAGCGCGTTCCTTGCTGGTGGGTCAGCGCGTTAGCTTTTATGTGACGGATTCGTATGATCGCAAGAAGCAGCGAATAACGAAGCAGGCTATCGAAATTAGAATCATAGAATAGAGAGAGGAGGAGTGCTTATGAGCATGCGGATAGCCGATTTTTTTGATCGGGCTGCCCTTACCGGCAGTCAGGCAGAAGCGATTGCTAAGCTGGAGAGCTTCATTCACGGCAGTAATCAGGCTTTCGTATTAAAGGGTTATGCCGGAACGGGAAAAACGTTCATGCTTAGCCGTCTATGCGAATACTTTAAAGCGGTGGATCAACCGTTTCGCTATATTGCGCCTACAGGCAGAGCGGCCAAGGTGCTGCGCAAAAAAACGAATCAACCGGCATCTACGATACATAGTCTTGTCTATCAATTGGACCCCAAACATTCTGTTCTCGAGCTGGAAGAGGAACAATATAAGCTCCTGTTCCGCCTACGAAACAATGAGGATGCGATGAATACCGTCTATATCGTGGACGAGTCTTCGATGGTCTCGGACACCTACAGCGATAATGAACATTTGAAGTTCGGCTCCGGCAAGCTGTTGTCGGACTTATTGGCTTATATTGCTCTCGATCGATCGCGGCGGAAGGTCATTTTTATTGGCGATTATGCGCAACTCCCTCCCGTCAACAGCCGAATGTCGCCGGCATTGTCCATCGATTATTTGGCAGATAAGCATGCGCTGGCTTGCGAGCATTTCGAGCTGTCCGATGTCTATCGGCAAGCACAGGACAGCGGCATCCTTCAGGCTTCGATGCGCATTCGGGGCGAGCTTGAGAGCGCAAGCTACAGCGCGTTAACGATACAGAGCAACGAGAAGGATATCCATGAAATTCCGATTGAACGATCGGTTGATGTCTTTAGCTCGCGGTGGTCGCCTGCCGATGAAGAGAGCGTTATATTGATCGCTCAGACGAACGATGCGGTTTACAAATACAATCGGGCGATTCGCCGCAGACTGGGCATGAACCCTAGCGATATTGTGCAAGGCGATCAGTTGCTGGTCGTCAAAAATACGATGGTCGATGGCGTGCCGCTATTCAATGGCGATTTCATCAGCGTCGTACGTGTCAGTCCGAACCCGGAGATCCGAAGAATCCGCTTAAAGGGCGAAGAGGAAGAGGTTAAGCTGTCGTTCCGGACCGTAATCGTCTCGTTGACCGGGTTAAACGGCGAGCCTCTGCAAGTGAAGACGAAGGTGTACGAGAATTTGCTTTATTCGGGAGAGCGGGAAATTCCGCAGCTGGAGCAGCGGGCATTAATGGCGGATTTTCGTATGCGCAATCCTCATCTGAAGCAGAAGCAAGAGCTGTTCTCGGAAATGCTTCGTTCCGATCCGTACTTTAACGCCTTGCAGGTGAAATACGGCTATGCGATTACTGGTCACAAGAGTCAAGGCGGCGAATGGAAGTCGGTCATCGTCGACTACAGATTCAGCAGCTCGACGCGAAGCGAGCAATATTTCCGCTGGGCATATACAGCTACAACGCGGGCCAAGAGCAGCCTGTACACCATCTATCCGCCGGCAATCGAGCCCTTGGAGGATATTCGTTTCGATTCGGATGCCGTAGGGCAGCTTGCAGAAGGCGTGGCGGATAAGCTTCGGCACTATAATCTTCTACCTTCGGATATCGAATACAAACCGTATCAGTTCATCTGGCATGTGCGGACTGAGAACGCGGAGCAGCGTATTTCCGTCCATTATAACGCGAAGCTGGCGATCAGCTCCTATCAATTGCTGGACGGTGTCCGCAACCTTGACGATCGAATCATGAAGCTCATCATGGATACGCTCATTACAAACGCAAGCGCGGGCACAGTGGCAGGCGATGCAGAGACTTCAGCGTCATTGGTTCAAGCAGTAGAGGACGCCGTTGTGCCAATACTCGCTGAAGCCATAGCAGATTATGAGCTGATTGGCGTAACGGAGCATCCGCATGTTGTGAAAATAAGAGGTTTGGCACTAGGCGAAGAGCTCGTGCTTAATGCATATTTCAACAAAAACAACGCCTTTACGAAGCTGATCGTCGAAAAAGGAATTCAAATCCTCTCTGAGCAAGTATTGTCGCTCGTTAGGCAGAAGCTGCAAGCCGTCAAGATCGGGCAAAGCGTGCGCTAGAAGGGAGCAGCTTATGATGAATCCATCCCAGCAAGAAGCCGTTACAACAACAGAAGGGCCGTTATTGCTGATCGCAGGGCCGGGTTCGGGCAAGACGCGAACGCTGGTCAATCGGGTAGCGCATCTGTTAATCGATAAGCAAGTACCGCCGGAGCGGATTATGATCTCGACATTCACGCGCAAGGCGGCGTTCGAGCTTCAGTCGCGGCTGCTCCATCGTCTCCAGGAGCTGGGGGCGACTGTGAACGTGCAGAACTTGCTGATCGGCACGCTTCACTCGATCTTCCTGACGCTGCTGGACAAGTATCGTACGCTTACGCATTTGCGCAAAGGGTTCCGGCTGTTGGATGACTTCGAGCTGCATTATTTGGTATACCGCAATATGGATCGTTTTCTTGCGATCGAGAATGCGGTTTACTTGACGCTCAAGGACGGATCATACAAGGACCCGACGCCGATTAGCCGAACGCAGCGTCTCGTTTATTGGCTGAACAAGGTCAATGAAGAGATGCTCGATCCGCAGCAGTTGATCGCATCGAACGATGTTCCGATTAGAGCGCTCGGCGAAGCCTATCATCTCTATGAGCAGCTTCTGCGCGAGCTGAACGCGCTTGACTTCGGCATGATTCAGATGACGATGCTGAAGCTGCTGCAGGAGCATCCGGCCGTGCTTCAGGAAATAAGCGGTTCTATTCAGTACATGATGATCGATGAGTATCAGGATACGAATACTATTCAAGAGAAGCTTATCTTGCTGCTTGCCGGCGAGCATGGCAATCTGTGCGTCGTAGGGGATGACGACCAGTCGATCTATCGTTTCCGGGGCGCAACGGTGCAAAACTTGGTGCGGTTCGAGGAGCATTTCGAGCCGGGAGCGTGCAAGGTCATTGAACTGGACGTCAATTACCGTTCGCATCCGCGCATTATTAATTTTTTCGCGTCATGGATGAAGCTGTGCAATTGGAAAGATGGTTACGGTACTTCGTATCGGCTGGAGAAGACGATTAAGCCCGATAAGCCGGATAACGGCAAGACGTCGCGGGTTATTAAGCTGGCGGGCTCTCGCAATGAGCGGCATTGGCATGAGGAAGTGTTTCACTTCCTGAACCATGTCATGGAGCGGGGCGTTATTACGGACTGGAATCAAGTCGCCTTCCTGTTCCGGTCGGTGCGCAGCCCGGAAGTGAAACGGCTGACGGATTACTTGGAGCAGCACGGCATTCCCGTCTTTGCGCCTAGGCGGAACGCATACTTCGACCGTCCGGAAGTTCAGCTAGCGATCGGCACGTTCGCCGTATTGTTCTCTTCCATCATCGATGAGAGGCAGTTGCCTTCTTATATTAGRACATGCACGAGGCTGCTTCGGAACGAGTCGCTGTCGCCCGAGCATATCGAATTCGTTGTATGGGTCAAGGCAATGAAAAAGTCATTCGCGGAAGTTGAGCAAGGGGCGGCGGCTTCCGAAAGCTTGCTCGATCTGTTCTATGAGCTACTGCAGTTTCCGATGTTCCACAAGCTTGTTGCGACAAAGGATCTTGGCAGCGCAAGAGAAAGCCGGGAAGTGCGCAATATGGCGGCGTTGACCAAATGGTTACTGCGCTTCGAGCAGCTTCACGAAACGAATACGAAGGAGCTTGGGGTGGCGGACAAGCTGTTAAGCTTCTTCGACTTCATCGCTTACGTACAGGAGATTGGGCAGGACGAATACGAGGATGAGTCGGACTATGCGCCTAGCGGATCGGTATCCTTCTTCACCTTCCACCAATCGAAGGGGCTGGAGTTTCCGATTATTGTGACAGGCTCGTTAGACAGTACGCATTATTCTCAGTCGGACTGGATCGAGGAAACGCTGCGTCCTTACTACGCGAGACAGCCGTTCGAGCCGCTCGCCCAGACGAGCGAATATGACTTCTATCGTCTGTTCTATACGGCTTTCTCCCGTGCCCAGGAACTGCTTGTGCTTACAGGCAACGAGCAAGGACCTGATTATCGCGGCAGAGGCCAGTTGCCATCGGAGTATATCGAACCTTTGTACAGGCGGCTGCGAAGCTGGCGCGATCCGAACGTTTATTTGGATGAGCTTAAGGCGACGCCGGTTAAGCCCATTGTTCTGCAGCGAAGTTATGCGTACACAACGGATGTTTCGCTGTATAATGATTGTCCGCGCTATTACTTGTTGCGACGCGTATTCGGCTTCGAATCGGCGGCGGGCACACCGGCATTGCTAGGCACGCTCGTTCACTTTGCCATTGAGGACATGCACCAGACGATGCAGACAGGCACGCGCGTAACGGAGCAGCAGCTTGAGGCGTGGATTGAAGAGCATTACGCCGCGCTGACGCAGACTGGACTGGAAGCTCCTGTGGAAATGAAACGTATAGCTTATGAGCATACGTTCAACTACTTGCAATATGTGAGGCTGAATGAGCTTGGCGTCGTGTCCTCGGAGATTGCCGTATCGTCCTTTGTCGGCGATTATTTGATGAACGGCAAGCTGGACGCGGTTCTAGAACGTGACGGCCGCTACGAAATCATCGACTTCAAGACGGGACGCAAACCGAGAAACGATGAAGAGCAATCCCGCTACAAGAAGCAATTGCTGCTGTACGCTGCCCTGTGGGAGAATCGGACCGGCTTGCGGGCAGAGGCAATGCGGTTGTTCTATACGGGGGAGGCGGATGGCGAGCAGGTCGTGTCGTTCACGCGCGAGGAGAGCGAGCTGCAATCGGCAATGGCCGAGATGGCGGCAACGATTCAGCGTATCGAGTCGAAGCAATTCGACGTGGCGGAATCGCCTTTGGCTGTGTGCGCACGTTGCGATTTCAAGAGGTACTGCCACGGGATGGCAGCAGTATAAGTTCAATGAGAGGGCAGCCGTTGCGAATAGCGGTTGCCCTCTTGCTGTTTGCTAGGTATGAAATAAAGGGAATTCCTCCTGCTAATCATTCGCAAATAATCGAATATGCGATGAATAACTGGAATTCCTCCCGTTATTTTCAATGATCTCGCTCATCCGGCAGACAACCTGAGCTATTAACGGGAGTAATTCCCACTATTCGATAAAAGCAGGCCGAGAGCGCCGCATTAACGGGAGAAATTCCAGTTATTCGTACAACGTTAGTAAGTCTACACCGCGAGCGTAAAATAGCCCCCACCTTGTTATCAAGTTGAGGGCAGTTTTACGCTTACGTAAAAACGAAATAGTGGTGTTTGCTGCATTGACGCCCTGGTAAAGGGATATTCACACTTGTTCTTCAATAAAAAATTTCTCAATCTCTCATTACTGAGACAACTGCTACAACTTCTCAAATAATATGTACTTTTGACAGGCTAAGAAGTAGATTGTAACCATTATTATAAAGAGATTCCAGGAATATTCAGCGAGCTTATTTCGTTTTTTTTGTAAGGAAAGTATTTATCTCGGTGTAACTGTCGTCTGCCCCATACTGTTCTGGGAATACACGTTTCGCTGATCGACCAAGACCATGCCGTTAGTGATTTGCTCCTCCCCAATCTGATATCGCTCGATCACGCGACCATCGCTCGCAGAGACGGATATAACAGCTCCGTCGACTCCGCCGACATAAAGACGATCCTTCACTTGCAATGGAGGCACTAGCGATGCTTCGGCCAATTGCTCCTCCCATATCACTTGGTTAAGCACGAGATCGTACGCATACAGGTTACCTGCGCTGTCGGTAATATACAGCATCTGTGCCGCAACAGCAGGCATTGCCTGAACATTTCCTTTCATTTCGAATTCAGTTTCCAACTCGCCCGTCCCGGCATCGAACACATATACCTTGCGCTGGCCGAAGCCGATAATTAAGTTCCGGTCGGCAACAGGGATCATCGTACGAAGGAGCGGCTCCGGCACTTGCACCCTCCAACGAAGCTCACCGTTCAGAAGATCGAGACCGTAGAGCAGTTGCCCCTCATCTCCGAATACGTAAGTGTCATTCACTTCGTATGTCTCTGTCGCTACAGGGCTCTTCGCTTCGTAATTCCAGATTAATGCGCCGCCCGTCCATCCTGAACTCCAATCGAACTTATTCGCCGGAGGTTCCCCCGTGTATTTGATATCCGTATATCTGCTAACCGTATAACTGTATTGATCGTATTTTGTTTCCCGTTCCTTAAGCCCCCGTTGTTTTCTTAAAATCTCATTATAATGATCCGGCAGGGGCGAAGAATCGTTTGAAACGCTGGATTTCTTGCTGTTCTTGATCGCGATCCAAACGACCTTCTCGATGCTGTCGGACACTGATTGATTGAGGTTTATATCCGATATATAGAATTTAAGTTCCGAATCTATCGTGTAAAACATGGATACCGCTTCGAGCTTCTCTCCCACCTGATAAGTCCAGATGGAGGATTGTTCCTTCAGATTAAAAGCTTTAACTTGTTCATAATTCTGACCTACAATGACCGCAAGCTCCCCTTCTTGCAGACGAAGCAGATTGGGAAATGCCTTATTCTCCTGTTTCTCGTCGATGAGAGCTTGCACATCCGTCTTAATCCAATCATGCGTAATGTTCGCTGCACTCCCCGCCAGGAAGAGCGCAACAATCGTAATTAGACACCCCTCATGATTGAAGGCCTTGTGAACGATGAACAAAATACCAGACAATACGATCACAAATATTATAATCCCGCCAACCCAACCCAAAACATCCGATGTATGAAACCCTTCCACCTCAATACCCCCGTTTGCTGTCGTTCAATGTCTATTTTAGGTTTCGATAAAAAGCACACAATTCCCTCTATATTGGAACATTATCCTCACCGTACATACGTAAACGACAAACAGCCCCCGTCTTGTCATCAAGTTGAGGGCTGTTTTACGTATGATCTAAGACAGTGGAAATGCGGCAGGCCAATGGCAGCGTCGGAGACCACGGCAGTAAGTTGTTCAGTGCACCGGAATTTGTAAGGCCAGGCAACTGAGGGAGCTGTTCGAACAGGTACATGAGATAACGAAACGCTCTCAATGGCAAATAGCTCATTACAGAACTGAAGCCCCTGTTGGGCTACTGATTCGGTTTTATCTGAAGAAGGTGTCAATGTCTTCAATGCCTCGTCGAACTTGCGGCGCGCATGGGCCCAACATCCTACGAGCGTGACAACCTTCACCTTGTGGTAGCCAGCGTAAGCGTCCACATGAAACGGCAATTAAAAGTGGGCTAGAATTGAGGCTTACTCTACACCCGCACCTATGCTTTGCGAAGGCTGCCCCACGAGAGCCGGCGAATCTCGGAGGCTGTTTTTCTCGTCGATTGCTTCATGAGCCGCGCGAGATGATGCGAGGTTTTGAAGCCGCAGCGATGGGCGATCTCGGTTACGTTGAGACCGGTATTCGTCAACAGTTCTACGGCGCGTTCAATGCGGTATTGCCATAAATAATGAATCGGCGTCGTCTGCTCGAACTGCTTGAACAAGCGAACGAGATGYTCCGCCGATACGCCGGCATGATCCGCGATGGCTTTGAGCGATACGTCGTCGTTATGATGCTCGTGTATCCATTCCAGCGCGGMGTATACGGCAGGATGCTTTTCCTTCTGAAGCAGCGCTCTCGAGGATTCATTCGGGTACAGATGAAGAGCGGCGTGACCTAAGCTTAGCAGGAGCGGGGCTGTATGCTCCGATTGGCGCTGAACGTTCAAGATCAGGTCAGTGAGCCGGTTCATCTCCTCCGTCAGAGGCAAATATTCGGGCAGCGCGTACAGTTCTGCGCGCGCAGATTTCTCCAGTTCAGGCACATGAACGGCAACCCAGCGGTGCCAGGTTTCCTCCGTGCGCGAGAAAGTGAACGATTCTTCGTGACCGGGCTTCAGCAGCACCGTATGTCCGGGCTGGACATGAAGCTCGCGGCCGTCGATCGTAACCGTCATCTCGCCTGTATATAACATGACGAGCTGAATGTCCTGTTGAATACGCGGACCGAATCGGCCTCCCCGCGGATAGACGATCGAACCGGAAGTAACGGAGGTTATAGCGTCAAAGGATACAGCGTTAGCCAATACGTCACCGCCTTGATGGAATTGCTGGATTATCAACCACAGATACATATTAGCAAATTACAGCCATTGTTGGAACAGGTCTGTAAGCGTATGCTTTGAGTATAGTAAATGGCAATCCAATAAATAGCAAAGGGGATAAGCAAGGATGAATATTACTTTCACACCACCGCTTAAGCCGCTTACAGAGGAGCAAGTCGAATTTTTTAGAGAGCAAGGGTACTTTCTGTATAAGAAGGGAATGTCGGATGACTTGATCGATGCCTTTAACGGACACATCTACGATATTCGAAACCAGCGTCCGATGCCGGAGTGGGCGGCCTGCGACGAAGCGAAGAAATATTCGCTGCGATTGTTTAATCCGCATAAGCATGACAGCTTCTCCAGACAACTGATGAAGAACGCGATTGTGCGCGGAGCGCTTGCGCAGCTAATGGGAAAGGAAGCGGTATGCGTCCAAAGCATGTATTTCTATAAAGAGCCGGGCTCGCCGGGGCAAGCCGCGCATCAGGACTATTATTACATCAAGAATGATCCGATGACCATGATTGCGGCTTGGACAGCGATGGAGGAAGTCGTTAATATCGAGAACGGCTGCCTATGGGTGATGCCTGGAACGCACAAGCTTGGGCTGCTGCCGCACGGCGCGGTGAAAAACATCGAGGAGCATGAGCATTGGACGGAGGAAACGGAAGGCGTGGACACGTCGAGACAAATTCCGGTCGAAATGGAGAAAGGCGATATCTTGTTCTTCAGCGAATTGCTGATCCACTCCTCGAACAAGAACCGGAGCAAGGACCGCTGGCGCCGCTCGTACGTCTGCCACTATATCCGCGAGGACTCGAACGTCCTTCACCGGGAAGACCTTCGCCAGAAGTTCCCGTTATATTAATTGGCTTAATAGAGAAGCCGCATGGAAGTGAAAGCTTCATGCGGCTTTTTTTTGGGCAAAGCTATGAGGATTTATGCAAGTACGCATGGACGACGAACACAACGAAAGATAGGAGAGAAGCTGCCATGCCCAAATACAAGACGAGCGAAATGCCGGTCTGATCGTATATCGTACCGTAGATCGTTGGCGCGATCATACGGCCGGCGCTGCCGAAGCCGCCAACAATGCCCATGTAGAATGGCGCGCTTTTGCCCGCATTTTCGGAGAAGAAGGTCGGGATGACCGGAAGGAGCAGCATCTCTCCAAGCGTACATACGATCATGCCGATCACCAAACATATATAGTTGTCATGGAATAGGGCGATGAATAAATAACCTGCCGTGCAAATAACGGAGCTTGCCACGATCTCCATGCGAAGCGAACCGGCAAGTCTCCTCTTGATCCAATTGGTAATCGGCTGCCCGGCGAATATAACGATACCGTTAGTCGTCCATAGCAGGCTGTACATCGATAGCGGGTAACCGCCGTCGCTCAGATAAGGCGCGATGCCGCTATTCCATATCATAATCGAGACGAAAAACAGCATCTGACCGATGCCCAGAAATAAGTAGATACGGACATTCATCAGCTTCTTGAGCAGCGGCAGATCTTCCTCCATTCCCGCGAAAGAGGAGCTTGCAGCCGATATTGACGTCTTCATCGCCAAGTCGTTAGCCGTGGAGCGGCGTTCGGTTTGCATGAATAAGAGAAGGAAGACGCCGAAAGCGACCGTCGACAATGCCGTAACGACATAGGTCATCGAAAAGGAGAACGCCGCGATAAGTCCTCCGACCGAAGCGCCGACGGCCAGTCCGATATTGTTCCCTACATAGATGGCGTTATACAGCTTCCGCCGATGGTCCGGCCAGCGAAAGCCGATATAGGCGTTGATCGCCGGCGCAGCTACCCCGTTCATTAATCCGTAGATGCTGGTCATCGCCACGTATATCCAGTAATCTCTCGTAAAAACGACCAGTCCGATTAATAAACCGGAAATGACCATCGACGTTACGATTAAATTTTTCGGTCCGAATTTATGATACATCGCTCCGCCAACGAGCTGCCCGATGACGCCTGCGAGCGCTTGGAATAACAGCACCAATCCCGCATCGGCATAAGACCTGCCCAATACTTGATGCACGTACAGCGTCGTCAACGGCCATAGAATAGAGCTGCCGATCGCGTTCGCCAAGCTTGCCGCTATGAACGAGATCGCGTCCTTCGGGTAGCCTCCTACTAATTTACGCCAATATGTTATTGCTAAAAACCCCACTGCGGATACCACCTTATCGCTGCTGCAACTGACTCTTGCTGTTTTTGGAAACGCAATTACGATCATACTCGTTTGCGAGTGAATTAGCCATGTTAGATCATTCCATTCATACGGTCGGGATTACAACTATCTATAGTAAAGCAACCGATTCGCCGAGGCGTTGCGGAACTCCGTCGGCGTCAGATTCGTCATTTGCTTGAACGACTTCATGAAATGCTGGCTGTCGTGGTAGCCGAGCTGCAGCGCGATTTCGTTGACCGTCTGGTTCGTGTCCGTGAGAAGGAATGAAGCTGCTTCGATCTTCTGCTGCATGATGAACTGCTTAAGCGATACGCCGGCAATCGTCGAGAACAGATGCGACAAATATTTGACGTTATAGCCGAAATGATCGGCGATCTGCGACACCTTCAACTGCTCGAACCGATTCCAAGTCATAAAGTCGACGATGTCATTGTAGAGCTGAAGCTGCTTTAGCTTCTTATTCGGCGCGTTTTTGGACAAGTAGGCTTGGTTATACAGTTCGCATAAGATGCTCGTCGTCAAATAGTTATTCAGCGTCGTATCCTGATAGCTTCGCACGGAATCTTGCAGCTGCTTCATCAGTACGACGATTTTGTCATTACTCAGCGTACCTTTGCGAGGGATGACAATGCTTCCCTCTTGTGGAACGTAGGACTCGATCTCGCAGCTGTCCGTTAAGTGTTCGTCTACCGTAAAATGCAGCCAATAAAAACTGCAATCCGACTTCCGATAGCCAAACTGCTTGGCGCGGGGCGGCATAAGAAGAAAGTCGCCTTCCTGCAGCGCATGCTGCTCCTCTTCATCGGCTATAAACAATTGCCCCTTCGTCTGAACGAACAATTCGTAATCCAACAGCAGCCTGCTCATATGCGTCCAGTCTGGCGAAGGCGAGACGAACTTGCCCGTCATCTTTAGGGCAAGCGGTTTTTCGACGTTAAGCCTATATCCGAGCATTCTGACTACACCCACCTCATCTAACCTTTTCACATGTCGAAAGGCATATTGTTAATAGGATAGCAGGCGGCTAACGCAATAACAACCCGATAAAGCATCGTTTTTTGTTGGTGTTGCGACGAGAAAGAAAATCTGACTTTTTTACACGAATTCGAACGTTTCGCCACTTATGCTAGCCGTCGTATAGCGCTAATCTGTAAATAGATTTGATAGCGTTCTATTAACGGTAGAAGAAAGGTGGAAGCAAGATGACGATACAAGAAGCGACGCTGAAACGAGGCGATTTGCTCGATTTCGGAATGGATAAGGTGGTACTGACGGGACCCTATCACGTCAACGCTTTTGCGAAAGAGCTTGAATATTTGCAGAGCTACAACATCGACCGTCTGCTTGCCGGTTTTCGGACCAATCGGGGACTTGAGCCCAAAGCCGAGATTTATCCGGGCTGGGAAAATACAGAGATTCGAGGTCATACGCTCGGACATTACTTAACGGCGTTATCGCAGGCCTACACGAATACGAAAGATCCGGTGTTGCTGGAGAAGCTTGATTACTTGGCGTCCGAGCTGGCGCAATGTCAATTCGAGAGCGGGTACTTGTCGGCATTTCCCGAGACGCTGATCGACAATGTAGAGAATAAGCAGCCGGCATGGGTGCCTTGGTATACGATGCATAAGATCATCGCGGGATTGATCTCCATCTACCATGCGACAGGTTCCAAGATTGCTTTGGATACGGTCRTTCGGTTAGGCGATTGGGTGGCTTCGCGCACTTCGCGTTGGTCGGATGAATTGCAAGCGACCGTACTTGCGGTAGAATATGGCGGAATGAACGATTGTCTATATGAGCTATACAAAATTACGGGCGACGCGAAGCATCTGGACGCGGCGCATAAGTTCGACGAACTGCCGTTGTTCGAAGCGACCGCGCAGGGCAAAGATATTCTTAGAGGCAAGCACGCAAACACAACGATTCCGAAGTTTCTAGGCGCGTTGAACCGTTACTTGGCGGTTGGCGAGAGCGAGAGCTTCTATCTCGAGGCGGCGAAAAAGTTCTGGGATATCGTCGTATACAACCATAGCTATATGACCGGCGGCAACAGCGAGTCCGAGCACTTCGGCGAACCGAATACGCTGAACAGCAGACGTACCGATATTACTTGCGAGACATGCAACAGCTACAATATGCTGAAGCTGACCCGCGAGTTGTTCAAGCTGACCAAAGACCGGAAGTATGCGGACTTCTACGAAACGAACTATGTGAATGCGATCCTCTCCTCGCAAAATCCGGAAACGGGCATGACGATGTACTTCCAGCCGATGGCGACGGGTTATTTTAAAATATACAGCTCTCCGTTCGACCATTTCTGGTGCTGCACCGGCACGGGGATGGAGAGCTTCACGAAGCTGAACGACAGCCTCTACTTCCATAAAGGCAATGAGCTGTTCGTCAATCAATATGTAAGCTCGACGCTGCAGTGGAGCGAGCAAGGCGTACAAATTACGCAAAATTCGGGCATACCGGAGAGCGATCAAACGACGTTTGCGGTGGCAATCGAAGACGGACAAGTGAAGCCGCTCAAGCTGAGCTTCCGCGTTCCTTACTGGGTGAGAGGCGAAGTCGCCGTGAAGCTGAATGGAGTTGCGATTGCGGCTGAGGCCGTGAATGGCTTTATCGCAGTAGACCGGGCGTGGAGTGACGGCGATGAGCTTGCGCTGACGCTTCCGATGAAGATAATCGTCTCGCGCTTGCCGGATAACCGGAATGTCGTCGGTTTTGGGTATGGTCCGGTCGTCCTAAGCGCAGCGCTTGGAACGGAGGATATGACGCAAGCTTCGACAGGCATTATGGTTCGCGTTCCTACTCGCCGAATGCTTGTCAAAGACTTTATTATCCCGTCTGGCATGACAGCCGAGGAATGGATTGAAGGGGCCGAGCAGCATGTCGTCCAAGAGGGCGACACCTTGACTTTCAGGCTTCGGAATACCGATGAGGACGAGCGGTTGTTGTTCACCCCTCATTACAAGCAGCATCATGAACGTTACGGCATCTACTGGAACATCGTCGAGGAAGGCTCGGATGAGCTGAATGAGCATTTGGAGAAGGGCAGATGGGAGCAGCTCGTGAAGGATGCTACAATTGATAGCGTTCAAGTCGGCAACGATCAATATGAGCTGCAGCATGGGATCAAAGGCGAAGAGACGTTCAGCGGCGCATGGGATGGTCAGAACGGCAGGCTGGCGCATGGCGGCGGTTGGTTCAGCTATAAGCTGAACGTTGATCCGGCCGGCGACAATGTGCTGCAAGTGATGTACTTCGCGATGAACCGCGATCGCGTCATGAACATCTACGTGGACGATCAATTGTTCGTCAGCGAGAGATCCGGTCCGGAATGGTGGCGTCGCGTATTCGAAACGAAACATTATCCGATTCCGGCCGAGCTGATCGGCGGCAAGAGCCAAGTGGAGTTCAAGTTCGTGCCGGATGAGCAGGTTAACGGCATTTATGGCATGTTGCGTACGATGAAGCCAATTGTAGAATAGATAGGTATACGAGAAGACCGCATGGGGCTTAGGCTCCATGCGGTCTTCTTAAAATATAAGAAGTATAAAATTTGCTGTTTATTCTGTTCTTATATTTCACTGCGAAACGTTAGCTGTTGCTATGAAAGGACGGCAACGGCCGTTTACGCTTGTTTTTTGAAATAACCTTCGATAAAGGCAAGAAACTTGCGCGCCGCTAGTGAAAAATAACGGTTTTCCGACCAATAGACACGGTAGCTCCGATGACATACAGGGGACTCGACCCGCAGCAGCTTAATGCCAGCTTCTTCTCCGCTTATGCAGCCGAACATCGCTACGCCTAGTCCGGCGCGAACGAGGCTGACGATAGCCGCGGGTTCGTCTACCTGGCAGACGAACTTCGGCGATATGCCGGCTTGCCTCAAGAAGGCGTCGTTGATTTTCTGCATGGCATTCCCTTCCTTGTATCCAATAAACGGATCATTGCCTATCTCGCTGAGACGTATCGTACTGCGGCCTGCGAAGCGGTGATCGCGAGGGACGGCGACATACACATCTTCCTTGAGCACGGTCGCTGAAGATAATCCAGCGAGCTCGATCGGCAATGCCGTAAATCCGATGTCTATGCTGCCCGTCTCCAGCATGCGGGCCATCTCGTCCGTCGACGTTTGCGTGATTTGAATATTGACGTCAGGATATAACGCTAGAAAAGCGCCGAGTGGATCGGATAAGCGATCCAGTGACGTCATAGCCAATCGAATGCTTCCATATTGCAGACCGCCCAAGTCAGACACTTGGCGGCGTCCCTCTTCCAGAAGCTCAAGCGCCGCATCCACCTTTTCCAGAAAGGTTCGGCCGAGCGTGTTCAGCTTGATTTGTTTGCCGATGCGATCAAATAGGGGAACGCCGATATCCTCCTCCAGCCGGGCAATCGTTTTGCTAAGCGCGGGCTGAGCGATTTGCAGCTCCTCAGCGGCTTTCGTCATATGCTCCATTCGGGCTACCTTTTGAAAATAACGCAATTGCAACATTTCCACGGTCGATCCCTCCTCTTATATACTTGATGGAATAATATATATGTTCAAAGATGTATTTTTAATTATTGATTATCGGCTATAAAATAGCATTAAGCAAGCGAAAAAGCATAAATGCTTTCCCGGGAAATAAGTCTGTGCAAGAGAAAGCAGGTGGTGAAATGGTCATACAAGCGAAGAAGGGGCAAGGGCAGCCAATCATCTACATTCTCGCCTTCACGCTGATCATATCCGTCATGAGCGCAACGATGTTCAACATCGTTTTGCCTGATATCGCCGAACGGTTTCGGCTTACGATCGCGCAAGTCAGCTGGGTGACGTCAGGTTATTTGCTCGTCTATGCAGTTGGGACCGTCATTTACGGAAAGCTGTCGGATGCGTATGGACTTCGGAGCGTGCTGACGTTTGGTCTTGTTCTGCTGGCGATTGGCTCCCTGTTTGGATTGATTGCCCAAGCCTATTGGATGGTTCTGCTGGGCCGAGTTATACAGGCAGCCGGTGCGGCGGTCATTCCGGCGGCGGCAAGCATTATACCTGTCCGCTATTATCCCGAAGAGCAGCGAGGCAAGGTTCTCGCTATTGCGATGACAGGGATGTCGATCGGCAGCGCGATCGGTCCGGTCGTTGCCGCGTTTGTAGTCAGCTCCCTCGATTGGCGGTGGCTGTTTTTCATGCCCGTCTTGACCTTACTGGCATTGCCGTACTATCGAAGATTTCTGCAAGACGAGGGCGAGAGGCAAAGCAAGCGTATCGACTGGATTGGAGGCGGCCTGCTCGTGGCAGCGGCAACCTTGCTGCTTCTTGCCATCACGTATGAAGCGTGGGTAGTGGGCGCTTTCTCTGTTGTTTTGTTCATCTTATTATGGCTTAGGGTTCGATACGGTGCTGAACCGTTTATTCCTCGGGGCTTGACCCGCAATAAAGGGTATTCGGTAGGTTTAACGATAGCCTTTCTTGCTACAAGCATCGGGTATTCGCTTTATTTTCTGACTCCGCAGCTATTAAATCAAGTTCAGCAGTTGGATACCGCAATGACGGGTTTCGTGATGGTGCCGGCAGCCGTTACGGCAGCGATATTGGGAAGAAGCGGCGGCAAGCTGGCGGACCGGAAAGGGATACCGTTTCTATTTTATTCCGCTTCGGCCATGTTGTTGATCTGCTTCGCCTTGATGTCAATATTTGCGGAACGATCACCGGTTGCTATCGCGGGTTTTCTAATCCTTGGCGTCGTCGGACAATCCTTTCTTTACATGGCTTTGTCCAATCAAATATCCCGGACGCTGGCGAAAGAGCAGATTGGCATAGGAATGGGTTTGCTGGCCATGTCGAACTTTATGGCAGGAGCGATCTCCGCGAGTCTATACGGGAAAATCGTCGATCATGGATCAGGCGTACATTGGAGTCCGATGATCATTGAACCGAAGGCATTCGTGTACAGCAATCTTTATCTTGTACTTGGCCTTTTACATGTAGGTATTTTATTGGTATACGGGTTTAGGTTTGGAAAGAGGAACAGGAACGTAAAAGGAGGAGTTAGGATGAGAGCAGCAGCGTTTCATGAATACGGGGGGCCGGAAGTGATGTAGGTGATGGAGTTTCCGGATCCGCAAGCAGGACCTGGACAAGTGAGGGTTCGGGTGAAAGCAGCGGGCGTGCAGCATTATGATTGCAGTATCCGGAGCGGATGGACACCGCCGGGGGTAAGCGAGCAATTGCCGAAAATCCCGGGGAATGAATTCGCCGGCATTATAGATCAGGTTGGCGATGGCGTGACGGAGTTTACGGCTGGCACCGAGGTGCTAGGCTATTCACTGTTGAATTGCTATGCAGAATATGTGGTGGTGGGTGTTGACCAGCTGGTGAAGAAACCGGCTAATATGCCATGGGAAGTTGCAGGCGGCTTGACGGGTAACGGGCAAGGCGCTTATATCGCCCTTCGTGCCATCGGCGTCGGAGAAGGAGATACGGTTCTGATTCATGGCGCCGCTGGCTCGCTGGGATCTTATGCCGTACAGCTTGCGAAGCTGTGGGGAGCGAAGACGGTCATCGGAACGGCAAGCGAGAGCAACCACGACTATGTTCGCTCATTAGGGGCGATACCGGTGACTTATGGAGAGGGATTGGTCGAGAGGGTACGCGCGCTCGCTCCAGATGGCGTCGATGCGGCTTTCGATACGGCCGGCGCCGAGGGTGTGCGGGCATCTGTCGAATTAGTGGAGGATCGAAACCGAATCTGTACGTTTGTCGCATACGACATCATTGAAGAGCTCGGCATTCCGGCTGTCCGCGGCGTGCGTTCTGCAGCCAGATTAGCTGAGCTTGCCGGGCTTCATGCCAGTGGTAAGCTACGCACGACCATTCGTCAGACATTTCCGCTTGAACAAGTCCAAGCAGCGCACCGCTTAATCGAGACTAGGCATGGCGGGGGGGAAATCGTTCTTACGATGGATAACGATTGAGGAGGGGAAAGCAATGAATAAGGACAAATTGTTGAAAATCGGCATTATATTAGGCAGCACAAGGCAAGGACGGGTTAGTCCGCAAGTAGGCGAATGGGTGAAAGAGGTAGCGGGCAAACGAAGCGATGCGGAATACGAAATCGTCGATATCCGCGAATACCAGTTACCTTTTTATGGGGAAGGAAACGGGGAGGAGCCGGGTTTGAAGGCGTGGCAGCAAACAATTGATCGGCTCGACGGCTATGTCTTTATCGTTCAGGAGTATAATCATAGCATTACCGGCGCACTGAAGAACGCGCTCGACTCTGCTCGCAAGGAATGGAACGACAAGGCAGCCGGTATCGTTAGCTACGGTTCGGCCGGCGGGGCTCGCGCCGCAGAGCATTTGCGGGGAATATTGGGCGAGGTGTGCGTAGCCGATGTCCGCAACAATCCGACCTTTTCCCTTTATACAGATTTCGACCGGAACAGGGCGTTCAAACCAGCCGATGTGCATGGGAAAAACGTAAACGCCATGTTGGATCAGGTCATATCGTGGAGCGGTGCTTTGAAAAGCTTGCGTAATTAACTAGATAATAACAGGACCACTGTAAAGCGAGGGACGCCCCTTGGCTATACAGTGGTCCTTTTGGTGCGGAGAGTGTTAGTTATCCGTATATTTGACTACCCAAGATTCACGCCACTCCTGAAAGGACTTCGGCTGCAGCTCCTCCAACGTCTTCCCTTCGAGCGACCAGTAGCCGCCATCCGCCGTATCGCCATGTGGGTACGATGTTCCGCCGAAAGGCTTGCCATCGACCTCATAGACGTAAACGTCCACTTTGCCATTAGCGAGCGGGTGCTTCGTTACGATAAACTTCTCGGAGTTAATGGTTTTGCCGATATAATCGGCGGGATCAACGGACTGAAGTCCCCAATACATCATGTAGGGGAGCTGGGTCAGCTTCTCCTTGGTCAGCTCATAGCTTGACGAGGGTCCCTCGTAGGAAATAATTGTGTACCCTTTTTCTTCGATATAATCGGTGATAGCAGAACGTTCAAATGGCAATTCGTTGCCCCCAGAGCAGCCGATTAGTAGAACAAGTACTATAATCGAAATCAGAACCTTCATTGAGCTCGCCCCCGTCGTGTTGACTCTTTGTTTAAATAACGATTACTCACCGTATTAGGTTGCATGATCGTATGGTATGTTGAGGTTCTCCCCCATTAAGGTTTAACTTTACCCGTACATGCACTTCTAGGCGGTTACCCACATACAATGTACAACTGACGTTCTTGCTAGGGGAGGCAGCAGCCTCGACCTTGCCAATACAGCATGGGGGTGTACGTATTATGGGTTTGTTCGCTGCTATTGCGTTGTTCATTAAGCAGTTGTCGCTGCTTGTGTCTTATGTGAAAAATAACGCTTTTCCTCAACCGCTTCAAGAGGAAGAAGAAACAAAGCATTTGCAACTGATGGCTGAAGGAAATGCAAGGTCGCGTAACTTGCTTATCGAGCACAACCTGCGACTTGTAGCCCACATAGTAAAAAAATTCGATAACACGGGCGAGGATCTCGAGGACCTGATCTCGATCGGCACGATTGGTCTCATCAAGGCGATCGAGAGCTTCCAGACCGGCAAAGGCACGAAGCTGGCGACGTTCGCGGCACGTTGTATCGAGAACGAAATACTTATGCACTTAAGGTCGCTTAAGAAGACGCGCAAGGACGT
>NZ_JBFRGE010000089.1:0-22950 GCF_052115185.1 Paenibacillus sp. 2TAB19
AGACGTAAGACGTATAATCGATTTAAATAACATTAATGACAGATTAGAGGTAATTAATAAATTCAATTCATTCCGTATGTAAGCAGTTTCGAGGGTGGCAGTTGCATCACATAACAACGTATTCACGCTTCGGGCTATTCGACCCTCGGTCCGGACCGGAGTCTGAGGTGAATTCGGAGAAAAGATTTCAGCAACGAAGATGCAGATTCAGTCAGACACATCCGCATCATCTAACCGCATCGCGAGCGCCCCTTCGGGGCTTAAGGTGGTGGGACGTCGTGAATACAACAACGTTATATGCAATCGGGCAAGATTAATAAAGATTGAACAATGCCACTACCAATATTTACAGGTAGTGGTATATTTGTATTGTCTGGTGTAACTGTTGCTCTATCAATAACGGTAGGGATTAAGATAAATAAATAATCCAATAGTGATAGGATTGTAAATATCGATAAATCAGGAAAGGACGACAAAGACTATAAAGACTGAAAAACAAATAAAACGGGACAAAAGTCGAATTGTGTAAGATAAATCAATGAAGGCCCGACAGCATATAACACCGTATTCACGCTGCGGGCTTACGCCCTACGGTCCGGCCGAAGTTGAAAGGCGAGGAAGTAGAATCAGCTGGACAACCACTGCGAGCCAAAGTCTGACGACCTGTGCCCTTCGGTCACTTAAGGCTCTCGGGTTCGTGAATACAACAACGTTATGTGAAATCACAGTAATATAATAAGTTAGATTTGAAGGAGGATATATGAAGACCATCATCTATATGGTTAGGCATGCTGAATCACCATACACTGAAGGAACCGAAAGAACAAGAGAACTCACCACTAAGGGCAAGGGCGATGTTGAGAAAGTTACACAAATTCTTAAAGGAGAAGGAATAGATTTTATTATATGTAGCCCGTATAACCGAGCAATACTGAGTATTGAGGGATTGGCACAATACTTGGGAGTAGAAATCAAAACATTTGAAGATCTCAGGGAAAGGTATTTTGCTGGAGAAATTATTGAAAATGCTGAGTTATTGTCAGTTATTAACGGGAAATTTAATGATTTTGATTATTCATTACCGGGTGGGGAGTCTAATTCTGATTGCCAGAATAGAGCGATATCAGTGATAAAAGACATATTAAAAGAACATTCCGGGAAAAAAGTAGCTATCGGAACACATGGACTTGTAATGACTTTGATGATGAATTATTTTGATTCAAGTTATGGTTTGGATTTTTTAAATCAATTAAAGAAACCAGATATTTATAAATTACGTTTTGAAAATTTAGAATTAAAAGAAGTAACAAGACTGTGGAATGAATAGAGATTCGGGCCCTCGATCCGCCAGAAGTTAGGGGGGACTCAGAGAGGCATATCAGTTGCATTCGGAGTGGGGCAACTTTTGTGAAAATGAATTTAAGGAGTGGCTGAATGGAAAGGGATATTGCATTGAAATATTCGAATAAGTTCAAAGCATTACTAGAACTACAAGACAAGGTGAAAAGCATTCATCCTTTGCTAAGTGAACATTTCCCGATTGCGATTGTTGAGGATAAACAGCTACACATCTTTGAATATAAGAAAGGAAGCTACAGTTTATCACATAGTGAACCTGATACCATGGATTTACCAGTAGGTGTCAGGGCTGCTTTTCCGCTGGAATGCATGCAGAATCAAGCAGCTGTTGTTGTAACTGGAGAAGTGTTTGACACTGTTAGTGAGCAAGTGATTATTTTTCATGAGTTTGTGCATTGTTACCAGTACCACACATGCGAAATGCCATTGAGGGAACATATTGATTTAGCCAAACGGTCAGCAAACACAGGCGATTCATGGGAATTAAACTACCCGTTCCCTTATGCGGACAATCGGTACATAGAAATCACAAGGTCATTATTTGAAAGTTTAGATAAGAAGGATGACAAGTTAATAGGTTCGACAAGAAGAAAACTTAAAGTGTGCTTGACTACTGAGCAAGTCGATTATATGGTTTGGCAAGAATGGAAAGAGGGATTTGCAAGATACATTGAGAATCAGGTCAAGTTTTTTCTGGGAATTAATTTGAATCACGGAGGAAGGAATGAACCATACAGTCGAACTACCTTTTACGAGATGGGCTCACAATTCATTGAACTTATCGTCCAAGCTTCACCAGGTTCACTTTACAAAATTGAAGAGCTCTATTACGCATTGAAAAATGATTTGTTTTTTGAGAATAACAATAACGTTAGATGAAGTCTTCGAATGATATCTCAAAGCAAAGGAACAATCACATGACACTCTATATGCATCATTACTTTGAAAAAGATATAGGACCGTTTAAGAACTTATCAGAACTTTCTGTGAGTGAAGCGAATAAAGTCTCTGAGTGCATTAGACGAGATGGAAAGACTTTCGCAAGCCAGAGAACGAATGACTATATGGTCATACGAAGAGAACTAGAGCTTTTAGCTCGCGATCAATTTATCGCAAAAGGTGGAAAGCCCAAAAATTCTTTTCCTCATTACATGACATTAGGAGCTTGTGATTGGCTTGAGACATGGTATACGAATCCGGATGCTATCGTGATACCATGGGATAAGTTTTTAGAAGAATCAATTAGTTTTACATATGGCGATCTCTTTCCAACAATGAGATATCTAGACGGAAAACCATACCGTAAACAAGTCTTCAATAAGAAAGAAATTATAGAAATTATCAATGAATACGGTTTTCCGCAAGACTGGAACAAGAGTGGGGATAAAGGACCAGAGAGATATATTGAAGTTCAAGTATGGGATGATGAAGAAATCAGGAGATATTTTGTTTGATTCTCTGTGGGTCGAAGACTTCATCTATATGATGGAATCGAAACTGGAATAGATACTAGTATAAGTAGGGAGAGACTTTTATGACCCCACCTAAGCATATTGTTTCCGCAGCTGCTATTGTTATAAATGAAAAAAACGAATTGTTGCTTATTAAAGGACCTAGAAGAGGCTGGGAGATGCCTGGCGGACAAGTTGAAGAAAGAGAAGCCTTAAGCCATGCAGCCATAAGAGAAACGAAAGAGGAGTCCGGAATCGATATAGAGATTATTAAATTCTGCGGAATCTTTCAGAACGTAGGGAATTCAGTTTGCAACGCACTGTTTTTAGCGAAGCCTGTAGGCGGACAATTGATAAGATCGGAAGAGAGCTTGGATTCAGGCTTTTTTCCAATAGAAGAAGCACTGAAAAAGGTTACTTGRAAAGATTTTAGACAAAGAATTGAATACTGTTTGAGACCTGAAATGCAGCCGTTTTGTATTGAATTTCATGACGATAACAATATTTGAGCGTAAGGGGTAATCAAATGGATATTACGTTATTCAAATCAAGTCTTAAGGAAGCATCGGTTATTCACGAAATACAAATTAAAGCATTCAAACCTTTATTATATAAATATCGAGATTATGATACCAGTCCTGCTAATGAATCTTTGGAACGAATTATTGATCGATTAAAGCAATCGTTCACGGACTATTACATTATAAAAAGCTCAAATCTATCCGTAGGTGCAATTAGGATCGTAAGAAAAGAGAATCAAACCTACCGCGTCAGCCCAATCTTTATTTTGCCTGAATTTCAAGGGAAAGGAATTGCTCAAAAGGTATTTTCCATTATCGAAGAAACTTATAACGGTGCGAGGCTTTGGGAGTTGGATACAATATTACAAGAGCAGGGTAATTGTTATCTCTATGAAAAATTAGGTTATCAAAAGACCGGAGAGATAAAACAAATTAACGACAAAATGACGATTGTGTTTTATGAGAAACGCTTGATGTAGCTGCTCTTAGTCGATATTCATGTTATTAAAGTCAAGAACAGAATAAGAAGGTGAGTCCAAATAGATGATTTCATTTCTGTTATCGATTTTGTTATATTCATCTCCTAACACTGTATTTTCCAATGATGAAATTGCTCAATTCGAAGAATTGGCTTTAACAATTAAAGAGGGGCGTTTGATTAATGATCAGTTACCATTTCAAAAGTCTCGATTCTTAAGGTATTTATCTTTGAATGGTAACTATGTTTTTCATGGCTCTAACAATCATAATATTGAATGCTTTGAACCCCGCGAACAAACTCTATATAACGGAAAAATGACGAAAGCCGTTTTTGCATCCTCAGACCCGATCTGGTCCATTTTTTTTGCAATATTCAATCGAAGCCGGTTAATCGGAAGTTTTAGGAATGGCTGTATTGTTGGCCGAAGCAAGAAATATCATTTTTATTCAATAAATGAATCCACAATGAAGAATAAGCCTTGGACAGAAGGGATGGTATACATCCTTCCAAAAGATAAATTTGAAGCGTCAGGCCATGGGAAAGTTCAATTTGATGAATGGATCTGTCATGAGCCAGTTATGCCAACCGGTAAGCTGAAAGTTTCAATGGAAGATTTCCATTATCGGAATAGAATAGCGACACATAAAGATAAAGAATCATTGTTTAAGACATGGATATTTTATAAGGCAAGAGCCTCTCGGAGTCCTGAACACACAACGACGGTATAAGAAGATCGAAGCAAGAAACGTGAAAGGGTTGATTCGTGTGAAAATCTTATTCTTATGCACAGATAATTTTACTCGCAGCGTGATTGCTGAGTTTTGCACTAAAAGTTATTTAAAGCGGAACAATATTAYCGATATTTATATTGCTTCTTCAGGAATAAGAGCTAACAGTGATATCAGCAACTATTCAGATCTTCATTTTCAAATTATGAAGGACATGGGTATAGATGCATCGGAATTTAAGAGAACTCAGTTCAGCGAAGATGCCTTTATTAACAATGATTACATCATTGGAATGAGCGGTTTACATAAGGACTATGTACGGGAAGAGTACAACAAGGAAATTTATCTGTTCAATGAAATTTATAATGGGCGGAATACTCCTGTAAACATTGGAGCTCCGGATAGCGTTGATTTTGAGGATAAGATGAAAGAACTAATTCTTTATTTTTATAATGCGATACCAGTATTATTGAACAATTTAAATAAGTTAAGAGYATGATGAGATCTTCATGCAAGCAATAGAGGTAGCCGATCTGGAAAGATTAATAAAGATACAAATATACCATTACCAACATTTACAGGTAGTGGTATATTTGTATTGTCTGGCAGAACTGGCGTTTGGGAAGTTCGTTTTCTAAGATAACTCTAGAAGGTAAAGTCTTCTGGTCTGCGTGAATACAAAAGCGTTGTAGGAATTACTACAACGATTTGATAGATCACAACCACATTTGGCATCTTACTAATAAAGTAAGTAAAACTTTAAACCATAAGACCAAGGAGTGATTTCAGTGGAGCGTGAATTTTCTTTTTCTCGTATTGGATATGTATATGTACCTACAACAAGAATCGATGAATCCATTGCATGGTACACGGAGAATTTGGATTTTAAGTTAATACAGAAGTTTCAGGACCGAGGTTCCTATTTAGCCGTTTTACATCATCCTCATTTGAATTCAATAGCTTTATTACTAATTGAAACCATAGATAAACAACCAATGGAAATAAAAAGGAATGGAAACTCATTTCCGATCATGGCACTAAACTGCCCGGATATTGAAAGAACCCATAAGTTGTTAAAGAATAAAGGAATTAACGTTGAAGATTTACATACCCTTGGAGCTGGAGAAGCCAAATATTTTTATTTTAGAGATAATGAAGGCAACCTATTAGAAGCTGCTTGGTCGATATGGGATCCACAAGATGAATATAAAGAAGAATTTGTAGACAAAGGAAATTATAAGATAAAAGATTAACTGAGAGGTTGATTATTATGTTTTATGTGAATACAAGAGCAATCATTGAACGACATATTGATGGCCATATAGAAATAGTAGTTCAAAATAGAGTAAAACCGAATGAGCCAGTAACAATTGAACTTCCAGGTGGGCGAATTGAACCATTCGAATCATTAATACAAGCTTTGAGAAGAGAAGTGAAAGAAGAAACCGGCTTGGATCTTTCTGAAATTGAAGGCGAAGAATTAAGAATCGTTACTGAAGGAAATTACTTTGAGGTAGAATGTGTTAAACCTTTTGTAGCATTTCAAACTGTAAAAGGTCCGGTAGATTCACTTGGTTACTATTTCAGATGTAAAGCAACCGGAGAATTGCTGGAATCAGGAGACGAAACAGCAGGCATTAGGTGGATCAAGCTAAGAGATTTAGTAGAGATGTTGGAAGATAACCCTCTACAATTTTCAGATATAGATCGAGCCGGTATTCAATATTATATAAACCAAATAACTMTTAATGAATAGTTAAGGAGGCTGCAGCATGTTGAAGCTATTCGAGTATAACTGGCAAGTCCGCCATGATTGGTTCAAATGGTGCGAAACGGTGAGTGAAGAAGAACTGCTGAAGAAACGTACAGGCGGCATAGGATATATCCTTCCTACACTGTATCACATTGTTGCGGTCGAGTACGGCTGGATCTGCGGTGGAATACAAGAAAAAGGGATTGAAATTCCACCGTTCGAGAAATTGGCCAGTGTGCAGCATATTATAGATTTCTCTGAACGTTGCCACGCGGAAGTTGCTCCATTTGTCTATGCTTGGAATGACAGCATGGAAGACCGAATTATGATTGATATCACGGATGAAGGGGAACGCGAGGCCCATAAATACGGCGAAGTCATGCGGCATGTGATCGCCCACGAAATCCATCACATCGGCCAATTGTCTATATGGTCACGGGAAATCGGAAAGCAACCAGTTACTGCAAACTTTATTGGCAGAGRTTTATTTTTAGCTTAGGAGGAGAGTACCCTGGAGTATATCTTTCCAATTCTGATTGTATTGGCTTTTCTTTTTACGCTTGTAAGAATTGAAATTAATACAAAGAAAAAACTGGATAACGATGAAAGAATTATTGAGCGTCTTGATTTGATTATAAAGGATCTCAAGCAATCAAGAAGTGATGGTGATTGATTTCTAATAACGCCTTGAATGGAGATATACTATTTTTCAAAAGGCATTATACGTATTTCATTCTATTACAGTATCATGGAAAGAGAGTGGCCTGAAGTAAGGTTGCGACTTGACGGATTTATGGGACAAAATTATCGGCAAACCAAAAGGAGGCATTTATAACGATGTTATTACAACCAAAATCAAAGCTCGTTATGATTGGAGATTCGATTACGGATTGCGACCGGGCTAGACCGCGAGGGGAAGGGCTATTTGGAGCCATCGGGAAAGGCTATGTATCACTTGTTGATGCGCTGCTGACGGCGGCTTATCCGGAGTTTGGGATCCGTGTTGTGAATATGGGGACGGGCGGCAATACGGTGCGTGATTTGAATGAGCGTTGGCAGACGGACGTATTGGATTTAAAACCGGACTGGCTGTCGATTATGATCGGTATCAATGATGTGTGGCGTCAATACGATCTGCCTGCGCAGACTGAGCAGCATGTCTATATTGATGAATATGAAGACACGCTTGAACAATTGGTCTCTAGCACGAGATCACAACTACAAGGGCTTGTATTAATGACTCCTTTCTACATCGAGCCGAACGAGGCAGATGCGATGCGCAGCACAATGGATCAGTACGGTAAGGTTGTCAAAAAGATTGCAGATAAGTATGATGCTCATTTCGTCGATACGCAGGCGGCATTTAACCAAGTGCTAACCCATATTTATCCGGGAACACTTGCTTGGGATCGCGTGCATCCGAACATGGCGGGACATGCTGTGATCGCGCGTGCTTTCCTAAAGGCGATCGGTTACGACTATAACCGTACTCTATAAGAAGGTTAAATGAAGTTTTTTATATAATGGGAAGGCAGCGGCGGTCAGGGATATTTATTAACTAGTCCATGACTACCGCTGTTGTGATAAAGGGGATCGTCTAAATGAGTTCTAGAAGAGACCAAAAACTTTTTTACAAGTATTCTTGCGGTTTAGATTAACGACATCGTCCGTAGCTGCTTTTATTAGCTTCCCAAACAAAGCCTCCATGCCATGTTTCAGCTTGTAGTCCATTTCCTCTTGGTAGATTGGGATCAATGTGAAGAAGTGTACGACTTTTTCATTGGATATATCCAAATTGAAAAAACCTTGTTTATCTTCAACGTCTGGTACTGCAAGCAGCATACCTTGGAATTTCGAGTCTTCGCTGTATGGTTTTGTTGGATTACCGTTCGTGAGTGTATGCCCCAAGTATAGCCAAGTGTTATGTTCATGCGGGAATTTTGCAAGTGTTTTGAGCGCGCGAATAGGCCAGAAATTGCGTTCATCTTTAAAGGCTTCGTCCGATATTTTCCAAGTTGGCGGCAAGCAGATCATAAGCTCGGAATAACGGAATTCCTCCGCCCCATCAGGAACAGTCATAGGCAATTCGCTCATCCCATAAGTCACCAGTGTATAATAATTCCGTTTCGAAGTAGGGGCCGCTACTATAACATCAATCGATACCAAATCCGATACGATTTCCCGAAAAACACCTTCAATTGGGCCGATATATTTTTCAACATGGTTACACAATATTTCATAGTTTTCTGTAGAACGAACCATAAGAATACCTCTACATTCAATATCATACTTATATGCTAAGTTTCGACAATTTAATTAATAATCCTTCCTTATTATAGAAAACAGTATGAAGGAGTGTTTAGGGTGAAAGATGCTTTATATTCAAAGGAAAACTGATGCCTGTGTTGCTCTACAGCACCAATCACATACATAAATTACATGATCATTTGAAAGAAATTGAGGTAGAAATAACTTTTTATCAAGATGAAGGATTTGGATGGGTTCTAAAATTCATTGATCTTAATGGGAACATGTGGTAGTCATTCAAATTACTAATTCCATGAAAGAGGCAAATAGATGAACGAAGTAACCACTATATATCTTACTAGACATGGTCAAACGGAGTGGAATATTCAACATAGATTTCAAGGACACAATGACTCCCCCCTCACTGAACTAGGAATTCAACAAGCCAAATGGTTAGGGGAGTCCCTTATTAATGACAGAATAGACGTAATCTTCTCGAGTTCAAGTCCAAGAGCTGTTAGGACGGCCGAGTTAATAGCTGATGAAAGAGAAGTACATATTCATACTAGCGATGAACTTAAAGAGATAAGCTTAGGGATATGGGAAGGCATTACCCAAGAAGAAGCAAAGAGCGTAGACCCCTTGCAATATAATAATTTTTGGGACGACCCTGAAGCCTTTAAAGTGCAGGATAGTGAAACGTTTTCTGATGTTTCTAGGCGTTCGGTAAATCTGCTACATGACATTATAAAAGAATATTCGGGCAAGTCCATACTCATTGTAACTCACACTGTCGTAGTTAAACTCATCATGGCGTATTTTGAGAATCGAGCATTAAACAATCTGTGGAAGCCGCCATATATTCATCCAACCTGTTTAAGTAAAATTGAAATCCATAAAGATAAACATTCAATTATTCTTCATGGTGATGTTACGCATCTTAAAGATGCGTTGATTGAGAGTTGAATAGAGTACTAACTCGCATTAGAGGAGGAAGAGTAAGGATGCTTTACGACTTACAAGGAGAAGCGGGTATGGCACCTATTGTAGGGATGTTATATTCTGCAGTTAAAGAGAATAACCAACGGCTACAATTAATCACTGACGGCATGGAGCAAGATGAAATCGATTACAAGGGACCATATAACAATTTTAATTGTACAGCTCAATTAATCAAACATATTATGTATGTTGATCTGAACTGGGTTTATAGAATAAAGGGACAACCGCTTCCTCCGTCATTAAGAGAGCTATATGGCCCTATGATAGATGAAAATAATAGGCTTCCGATGGTCAATGGGGTGTCATTGAACACACTTATGTCAAATTATGAAGCTGTGATAAAAATGTTAAAGGAATCATGTGAACAAATAACAGACGCTGATCTTGGTAATCTTGTAACTTTCGGACATGAAAATGAAAAGCGAGCAACTATACGTTGGGGGCTGTGGCATATGGCTGATCATAGCCGTTACCATCAAGCTCATATTAACCAGCTTAGAAGGTGGTATAGTGAAAGAGACCGATAGGGAAAATGTAGAAGGAGCTAGAGTTATGGAGAGTATTAACTTCACGTATGGAAATCATTTTAGCCGTGTTGCTAATTTAATCTTATTCAATTCAATAAAGTATAGAATCATCCTGTCGTTAGAATTATTATTGTTTATTTGCTGTTTTTTGATTGCGTTGTGGTCCGACGCCAATACCCTACTTTACATATCATTTGGCGTGTTGGCAGCGATGCTGTTGAATGTCGTTTCCCAGGTTGTAATCATACCTAACAAGATGGCAAAGGATCCGAAGTTTAATCAGCAAATTGAGATGAGTTTTGATTCGGAGAGCATTGAGTTGAGAGTGGCAGAAGCTGCTTCTAAAGTGAAATGGAATTACTTTGAGAAGGTATGGGAAAATAACGATTACTACTTATTATTTCACAATAAAAAACAGTACTGGATCATACCAAAGGGGTCTATTAAAGATAGTGAGCAACATGATCTTTTGAGGAATCACATCGCGAAGAACCATGAAATTCGTTCTGGGATTATTCGCTGAAAGAATTAGTGATCTCAAGAGATTAATAGTGAAATAAGTTATATAAAACCTTTTACAAAAGGGTGGTGTTAATCGTTGAATGAACATKTATTCCTACTTACAGGGAAGCCTAGAATAGGCAAATCAACGATGATTAAAAAACTAATTCACGACATTGGGCCTGATATTTGCGGCGGGTTTTATACAGAAGAAATAAAGAATTCAAGTGATCGGATAGGATTTCGATGTGTGTCTATTAGTGGAGAACATGTAGAAATAGCTAATGTGTCAAGTCAAAGTCAGATTCGAGTTGGCAGATATGGAGTTAATATAGAAGCATTCGAAAAATTCGCTATAACATTATTAGAGGAAGCTATGAGTACGAAGAAAATAATTGTCATCGATGAGATTGGCTTTATGCAGATGCTTTCTGCAGCTTTTCAAAAAATAGTGCAGCAAATTGTCTCTGATAATAGTATGGTTGTTGGGACAATTCCTGTGGATAGTCATCCTGAAATAGATAAAATCAAATCCTTAAAGCAAGTTAAGCTGGTAGAGATAAATGAATTCAATCGGGATACGATATCCCAATCTATATCAGATGATATCTTGAAAGGACTATTACCATGAAACTAGTGATTATATTCGGGCCGCAAGCGGTTGGTAAAATGACGGTAGGACAAGAGTTGGCCAAACGAACAGATTTGAAATTATTTCATAATCATATGACGATAGAGCTCGTTTCTCCGTTCTTCAGTTACGGGAGTCAGACTGGCAAACGGTTAGTTGGTCTTTTTCGAGAAGAGATTTTCAAGGAAGTAGCGGTTAGTGATTTGGAAGGCTTGATTTTTACATACGTATGGGGCTTAGATATTCCCGCTGACTGGGAGTATATTGAGAACGTGAGCCGTATATTTGAATCTAAAGGCGGATCTGTGTGTTTAGTTGAGCTTGAAGCAGACGTTGAAGTAAGGCTGGAGCGCAATAAAAGTGAAAATCGCTTATTGCACAAGCCTACTAAACAAAACGTTGAACGATCAGAACAGGATCTGTTAAAAACGATGGAATTGCATAGATTGAATTCGCATCCAGGAGAATTTGATGATCGCAATTACATGAAAATCAATAACACCAATCTTACTCCGGAAACGGTTGCTCAAATGATAGTTGAAAGATTTGGATTATAAAGAATGGAGTAATGAGATGGAGAAAATGAAATCCGTATTTAACAATCAAATAACGTCGATAGATGAACTAGAATCAATGCGTTCTGAGATTGGTTACCCGGGTACGCTTGCCTCTAATAAAGTCATCCATGCTTTGGATTCTAATAGTATAGAGTTTATTAAAAAGTCCTCTTTCATCGTGTTAGCAACATCTAATCATGAAGGCTTATGCGATGCTTCGCCAAGAGGAGATGCGCCTGGTTTTGTGCATGTGTTGATGAGAAACATCTATTCATCCCAGAACGACCGGGAAATAAGCGGATGGATTCCATACAAAATATTTTACAAAATCCCCACATCGGGATCATTTTTATGATTCCAGGTATGGAAGAGACGTTCCGAATAAACGGCAAAGCTTGCGTTACTCGAGATCCGGCATTACTAAGTGAGACGGCTGTGAATGGAAAACTTCCGATAATGGGGATCGGAATTGAAATCGAAGAGTGTTATATCCACTGCGCCAAAGCATTTAAACGTTCAGGATTATGGACCCCGGACAGCAGGCTGCCAACGAGCGAGTTGCCATCTGCTTCAAAAATAATTGCTGCACATGTTAGAGATAAAATGGCAGTAACAGAAGAGCAAGTTAAGGATTCGTTAGAGGAGACTTATACGAAGCGTTTGTATTAACAATATAACCATAAACAAATCCCCTCGGTCGACTGTCGACCACAAGGGGATTTGTTCGTTTATTGTGATTACTGAATAAGCTGCTTGCTGCGCGCTTCGTTGATCCATGAAGGGAATTCACCGAGCAGCTTGTCGTACAGTTCGTCGTCGTTCATGCGGTCCAAGCTTCTGACGCTGAAGAAGTTGGCGTTGTCGATGAAGCGGCCGGGCAGGTTGTCGAGCTTGTCCAGGAACGCGAACCTTTCGTTGCCAACGCCGACGAATTGGAAGAAGAGTCCGAGTTCGGAGGCAAGTCGTATCATTTCTTCGGTGTCGGCGTCATCGAAGCAGTTGCCGTCCGTTACGAAGATGACATAGACCGGCACCTGATTGCGATAGGCCGATGCGTCGATCGTGTAGTTCTGCTTGCCGCCGAGGCCGAAGAAGGAGCCGGTCTTGCCGCTCTTGCGGAGCGCCTTCGGGAAGTAGAAGTCAATGATGCGGCGAATGACGCCTGCATAGTTCGTGCCCGGTTCTAGCTGATACTTGCGAATGATCTCGCGGTCTACGAACTCGTAGAAATTGCTTTTGGCAATCTCGCCTGCAGCATGGTCACGAACGCCGAACAGGAATACATCGGCTGCCTGATTGTCGTCGAAGTTCATTGCTAGTCCAAGCGTCCGCTGGCAGGTGCGCTGTACGACGCCCTTGCGGAACAGATCGCTCATCGAGCCTGAGATGTCGAGCGCTAGCGCCACGCGGGCACGAACGCCGTTTAATCCTTTTTTGGTAAGAGAGATGGTAGCTTTCTTGGATAGGTCGATCAGACTTTCTTCTGCGCGTTTCCTTAGATCGATACTCATATGTGTCCTCCCTTGGAACGATTATGGTTCATCGTTACTGTACTACGGACAAACGATGATAGGGATGCAACAAATATGGAAAATACAGAACACAATGGAGAAGAAGTTGGAGTAGGGGAGCAGATAGTGAGGGGGTTCCTTGATTTGTGAGGATAATCTCACTAAATGGGGCTGTTACAAGTTGATCACAGAAAATAGTGAGCCAAACCTCACTCGCCGTGAAGCTAGGTTCATGGCGAATGAGGTTTAACTCACTAATAGGCGAGCTAGACGCGAAAGCAGGGGAAAATAGTGAGGATGGGCTTATAGCTAGTGAGATTAGCCTCACTATTTATGCCCGCACCAAGACCTGCTAGTTGCGTCGAAGCGAAGATGGGGACACCTTCTTGTTGCGCTTGAATGTGCGGCTGAAGTAGTAGATATCGCTGAAGCCGGTCGCTGCCGCAATCTCGGAGACGGTAAGCGCCGTATGGCGCAGCAGATGGTCGGCCTGGTTCAACCGGGTAGCGGTCACATATTCGGTAACCGTCTTGCCGCTAAGCTCCTTGAATAAGCGGCTGAAGTGATAGCGGCTGAGACCCGCCATGGCGGAGAGCTGCTCTACGGTCAGCGCTTCCTGATAATTGTCATCGATGTAGCTGAAGATCGGAGCGAATCGCTCGATGTTCTTCAAGCGCTCGTCGGATTCGTTCTCGGTCAGCACCGTGGCGACATGGCTGCGCAGCAGCAGCGTCAGCAGCCGGTACAGCTCGGACTTGATCGCCAGCTCATAGCCGAATTCGCGATGCTGAAGCTCGTGGATGATCGCAAGCATGCAAGCCGAAGCCAGCTTGTCGCCGCGGATATGGTTGTGCAGCAGAAGCCTGTTCTGCAGCATCGGAGTGATGAACTTGGTTTCGGCGTCGTCAACGGACTGGCTATGCAGCAGAGAGACATCGGCGATGAGAGCATAGTAGAACAAATGGTCAGACATGCTGATTCCGGAGTGCAGTTCATTGCTATTGACGACGATGAGGTCGCCCTCGGCAGCGTGAATGGCCGTCCCGCCGCACTCAATGATTGCCTCGCCCGATACAAAATAAAGAAACTCCAAATGCTCATGCCAATGGCTCGAAAACAGTGTTTCGCCATTTTCGTTGAACGTCGTTCTATGCACCTTGATTGGAAAATGGGGGTTCGGCATGTCCATAGGCTCTCGCAGCGATTCGAAAAGATCCGTCAAGGTTTCATTCCACTCCCTCATGATTATGTAGATAATGCCTGCAGTCATATCGGCAGCACGATTATACAAAAAAACCGCACACACTTGCATTGGTGATCTGCTATTTTTTCATTATAATACGAAATTATAAGCTAGTCATACTACACAACAATTAGAGGAGAGATTGGCAATGAAAGCGGTCAAAATTGGAGTTATCGGAACAGGCTCTATCTCATCATGTCATCTTCAATCTTATCAAAATAATCCAAACGCCGAGCTTTACGCGGTATGTGATCTGAACGAGGAGCGCGCACAGAAGGCTGCCGACAAATACGGCGCTTCCAAAGTGTACACGGACTATCGCGAGCTGCTTGCTGATCCTGCGATTGAAGCGGTCAGCATCTGTACGTGGAACAACACGCATGCGGAGATCAGCATCGCCGCGCTTAACGCCGGCAAGCATGTGCTCGTTGAGAAGCCGCTCTGCCGCACGGTGGAAGACGCGCTTCTCGTCCAGGAGGCGGTTGCTTCATCCGGCAAGCTGCTGCAGGTCGGCTTCGTCCGCCGCTACGACTCCAATGCGCAACTGCTGCGCTCGATGGTCGATAAAGGCGAGTTCGGCGAGCTGTATTACGCGAAAGCAACAACAATCAGACGTCTTGGCAACCCAGGCGGCTGGTTCGCTGACAAGGAACGCTCCGGCGGCGGTCCGCTGATCGACATCGGCGTCCATGTCATCGACCTTTGCTGGTACATGATGGGCAGACCGAAAGCTGTATCTGTCAGCGCCAATACGTATAGGAAGCTGGGCAACCGCTCCAACGTGAAAAACCTGAGCTTCTACAAAGCGGCTGACTATGATCCGACGCAAAACTCGGTGGAGGATCTCGCGAATGCGCTTATCCGCTTCGAGAACGGCGCTTCGCTGCTTGTTGATGTCAGCTTCACGCTTCATGCGAAAGATAATGAAGGCGCAGTTAAGCTGTATGGCGACAAAGGCGGTTTCGAGATCGATCCGGAGATGGTGATTGTTACGGAAAAGGACGATACGATCCTGAACATTTATCCGCAAACCGATCACAAAGGATTCAATTTCGATACCGCATTCCAAAACGAAATCAATCATTTCATCGATTGCGTGCAGCAAGGTAAAACCCCGATCAGCCCGGTGGAAGACGGCGTTGAAATTATGAAAATTTTGTGCGGCATCTACGAATCCGCAGCAAAAGGTGCGGAGGTTCGTCTATGAAGTTAGGAATTAGCACGTACAGTCTATACCAAGCACTGGGCTCCGGTGCGATGTCGGTCACAGACGTGATCGATTATGTCGCCGATCTGGGAGCGGAGCATGTCGAGATCGTCCCTCTTGGCTTCGATCTGACGAATAACCCAGAGCTGGTCGATACGATCCGCAATCATGCGGAGAGTCGCGGCATTGAGCTTTCCAACTATGCGATCGGCGCGAACTTCGCCGATCTAGACGACGAGGCATTCGCTGCCGAGGTGGAGCGCGTGAAGCGCGAGGTGGATATCGCGGCTGCCCTCGGCGTGAAGCGGATGCGTCATGATGTCGCTTCTTCGTCGGACACTACGATCGGACACTTCCTGCAGCAGCTTCCGCGTCTAACGGAAGCTTGCCGCCAAGTTGCCGACTATGCGTTACAATACGGCATCACAACAAGCGTGGAGAATCATGGCTACTTCATTCAACATAGCGACCGCGTGAAGGCACTCGTGCAAGCGGTTGATCGTCCGAACTTCAAGACGACGCTTGATGTCGGCAACTTCCTATGCGTGGACGAGAATCCCGTTGTAGCGGTAGCAAGCAATATCGGTCTCGCATCGATGCTGCACGTGAAGGACTTCTATTACCGTCCCGCGTCTTACTCGGCGAGAGACGGCTGGTTCGGAACGTCCGGCGGCAATTGGCTGCGCGGCGCTATCTCCGGTCACGGCGATATTGATATTCCGGGGGCGCTACGCAAAGTGAAGGAAGCCGGTTATGATGGTTATATATCGATTGAGTTCGAGGGTATGGAAGAGTGCCGTCTTGGCACAAGACTTGGCTTCGAATATGTGAAGCGCATATGGAATGAGCAATAATCTAATTCATAACGAGGAGGAATCTTAATGGCTGCACCAATTATGACGAATAAAATTGGCGTTATCGTCGACAGCTTCCAGATTGGCGTTAAGGAGGGCTTGCTTAAGGCGAAGCAGGTGGGAGCGGACGGCGTGCAAATGTATGCCGTATCGGGCGAGCTTGATCCTGCCAATCTATCTCCGGCTGCAAGACGCGAATGGCGAGCTTATATCGATTCGCTTGGCCTTGATGTGTCGGCATTAGTCGGTGATCTTGGCGGCCACGGCTTCCAAGATCCGGCGGCGAATCCGGCGAAGATCGAGAAGTCGAAGCGCATTATGGAGCTGGCGCTGGAGCTCGGTACGAACATCGTAACCACTCATATCGGCATCGTACCTGATGATACGAACAGCCGCATCTACGAAACGATGCATAAGGCTTGCGTAGAGCTAAGCGAATATGCCAACAGCATGAACAGTCACTTCGCTATTGAGACGGGTCCTGAGACGTCCGCACATTTGAAGTCGTTCCTTGACAGTCTTGGTTCGAGGGGCGTTGCGGTCAACTTCGATCCAGCCAACATGGTCATGGTGACCGGAGACGATCCGGTTCAGGGCGTCTATACGCTTAAAGATTATATCGTGCATACGCATGCGAAGGACGGCGTGAAGCTGGGGGATATCGATCCGCGTGATGTGTACGGGCAATTCGGCTACGAGAAGGAGCTCAATCACGAAGAGATCGCGAATATGGCCGAGTCGGGCTCTTCATTCCGCGAAGTTCCGCTCGGCGAAGGCGGAGTGAATTGGGACGGTTATTTGAAGGCGCTGCATGACATTGGATATAAGGGTTATTTGACGATCGAACGAGAGGTTGGCACGAATCCGGAAGCCGACATTAGCAAGGCTGTACAATTCCTCAAGCGCTACAGAGGATAATCAGATTTTGTTCAAAAAAAGATATTCGGTTGGCCTTCGATTGAGGGGCTGACTGAGTATCTTTTTTTTTGCGCATTTCCCTTGGAAAGAACGATAGCGTAAATGCCGTTGAATCTTGTAAAATAGTGTCAAACAGATGAAAGAAAGAACGGGGGATCTTTGTTGAATCGGTTATTAACGAGAATGGTCTTATTTTTCTCAAGCTTGATCGTGTTAGCGGGCGCAATACTAGGTTATACGATTTATGGGTCGGCTTCGGGACTCGTAGAAAATTCGTTAGGAGCGCAGGCGCAGCTTATAGCCGAGAGTGCGGCGCGTCTTGTCGATCCTGACGCCTATGCCGCCCTTAGTGCCGAGTCAGGCGAAACGGATTATTATTTCGAGCTTCGCGAGAAGATGAACGCGCTTAGAGAGACGAACGGGCTTAAATATTTGTATACGCTCGCAGAATCGGAAGGAGAGAACGGAGACAAGACGTATTATTATGTCGTCGATGGCGCGCCGATGGACGTAGCGGAGGATGACTTCTCGCCGCTCGGCGAGCCGGAGGACAATCACTATCCAGGTATGGTAAAGGCGTTTGCCGAAGGCAAGACGCAGGTTGGCGAACTGACGAATGACGAGGAATACGGCGCTACGATTACCGCTTATGTGCCGCTCTTGGCGAAGGACGGTACGATGCTCGGCATTGTAGGCGCGGACTTCGACGCCACGAACATCTATGCGCTTATGGCCGACAATCGTAGGACGACCATCCTAGTGACGATCGGCATTATCATTGCTGGCATTTTGCTCGTTGTCGTTCTGGCGAGCTATTTGACAAGGCCGCTTATTCAATTGACATCACATGTGGCTAAGGTAAGAGAAGGGGATATGACGGTAGAAATCCCTGTGAATCGCAAGGACGAGATCGGACATCTGGCAAGCACCTTCCAGCAGCTCGTAACGAATACGCGTACCGTCATTCAGAGTATGCGAGACAGCTCGGAGCGGCTGCTGTCTGTCTCGGAGGACGTATCCAGCCATGCGCGCAGCACGGAGGAAGCAAGCCGCCTTATTTCGGCCAGCATCCATGAGGCGTCTGGCGGCGCCGACATTCAGGTTGTTCGCGCTGCCGACATGACCAAGGCTGTAGAGAGCATGACGCACAGCATGCTTCGCATTACGGAATCGTCGCAGGTCGTGGCGGACGTGGCCAGCGAGACGATGAAGCAGACGACGCGCGGCGGCGAATTGATCGTCGACGTGACGGAAGAGATGAATGAGCTGCATCAGTCTGCGACGAAGATGCTTGCCGCGACGAAGCATCTCGAGAGCCGATCGGGTGAGATCGGCGAGATTACTTCGGTCATGGCCGACATCGCGGCGCAGACGAACCTGCTCGCCTTGAATGCGGCGATTGAGGCTGCCCACGCGGGAGAGAACGGACGGGGCTTCGCGGTTGTCGCAGAGCAAGTGCGCAAGCTTGCGAATCAATCGCAGGATTTCGCAACGCAGATATCGGTAATGATCGGCGATATTCTTGAGCAGACGACAAGCCTGTCGTCGGATATGGAGTCGAACGCGGCTCGCGTCGAGACGGGGCTTCAGCTTGTGAAGGACGCAGGCGATGCATTCCGCTTCATCGTGGACGGACTGGAGACGGTGAACGAGCAGCTCCAGGAAGTGTCCGCCGCTTCGGAGGAAGTATCGGCGGAATCGCAGGAGGTGGCGGCCTCCGTAGAAGAGATGGAGCGCATCTCMCGTCAATCGGCCCAGCATTTCGGAGGCATTGCCGACAATTCCGGGAACCAGATCGTATCGATGGAGGAGGTTCGTTCGTCCTCTGAATCGATGCGGGAGCTATCCGCTGAATTGACATCGCTTAACAAACGTTTTAGGGTGTAATTAAGGCGATCGGTCCTCCGTATCGGGTTTGGATTGTTATTTTTCGGTCATAATTCTGTGTATAAGTATAGGAATAAGATGGACTTAGCGGTATAATGTTGGTTAAATGCAGATCAGGTCGGGTAATGCCACTCAGTATGGAGGCATCAGCCCGGCCTAATATAATGATTAAGGAGTATTCGAAATGACTAAAACGCTTATTTTCGGGCACAAAAACCCAGACACTGACACAATCACTTCGGCGATCGCCTACGCGGAACTGAAAGCGAAATTGGGTAAAGACGTTGAAGCTGTTCGCCTTGGCGAAGTTAACGGCGAAACGCAATACGCTCTGAACTACTTCGGTATCGAAGCACCGCGTCTTGTCGAGAACGTGGCTGACGAAGCGAAAGAAGTTATCTTGGTCGATCATAACGAGCGCCAACAAAGCGCGAATGACATTGATAAAGTGCGTGTCGTAGAAGTTATCGATCACCACCGCATCGCTAACTTCGAGACAAGCGCACCGCTTTACTTCCGCGCTGAGCCTGTTGGCTGCACAGCTACAATTCTTAACAAATTGTATAAAGAGAACGGCGTAGCGATTCGCAAGGAAATCGCAGGCCTGATGCTTTCTGCTATCGTATCGGACTCCCTGTTGTTCAAATCGCCGACTTGCACGGACGAGGACGTTGCAGCAGCTAACGAATTGGCGGCAATCGCTGGCGTTGACCCGCAAGTATACGGTCTTGCTATGTTGAAAGCCGGCGCTGACCTGAGCGACAAATCGGTAGCGCAATTGATTTCCCTCGATGCGAAAGAATTCGCAATGGGCAGCTACAAAGTGGAGATCGCGCAAGTGAACGCGGTTGACGTGAACGACGTGCTTTCGAAACAAGCAGAAGTAGAAGCGGCTCTTAACGACATTATCGCATCCAAAGGTCTTGACCTGTTCGTGTTCGTCGTTACAGACATCCTTAACAACGATTCCGTAGCGCTTGCGCTCGGCAACAAAGCCGGTGCGGTTGAGAAAGCTTACAATGTTACGCTTGCTGATAACAAAGCTGTACTTAAAGGCGTAGTATCCCGCAAATCGCAAATCGTTCCTGTGTTGACAGAAACGCTTAGCAACCTGTAATCGTTTCGTATTATTAGCGGCAGTCCGATGCTTGCTTCGCAAGAATTGAACTGCCTTTCTTTCTTGATGTATACACCCCTAGGAGTGGATGAGAGTGGAAGAGATGTTCGAGGTAACGGAATATAGCATGGAGCTGTTGAAGGATCCGTTCGGTATTTTGACCGGGCAGCGCTATGAGTTCGTGCTTGACTTAAATATTGACGAAGAAGACGAGCTGTATTCGGCAGAGGGTATCAGTCTTCGCGTGATCTACGTAGTCGATGGCGAGCAGTCGCGTATTGCGAAATACGAGTTTTTGAAGCGGACGTCGAATCAGTATGTGGACTTCGAATTGGAAGAGGATGAGCATGCTTGGGTGGAAGCTTACTGCAAAGAATGCTTAGAAAATCCAGGAGTAGAGCAACAGCAATAAGAGTATATAACGAGGACGTTTCATTCGTTAGCCTTCGGGCGGCTGATGAGGCGTTTTTTTTGTGCTTTTTGGAAGGAATCCTTCTGGCATTGGAGAATGAGTCAAGTAGCGCTAGTTAAGGTATGAGCAGCAGACGATGGAGCAGGCAGCCATGCGCAACTTTGAGCAAGGCAGGAGAGAGATCGCTATGGATAACGGAATGAAGCATAAAGTAACGAATGAACAATTGTCGCGCTTGATAGAGAGAACCTTCGGCGTTAACACTGTGCAAGTGGAGGAGCTATCGGACGGCTGGGCCAATACGGCTTACAGGATTGAGCTGTCGAACGGGAAAACGGTTATTATGAAGGTTGCGCCGCTAGCAAGCATGAAGATGATGAGCTATGAGAAGGGCTTAATGAAGACGGAAGTCGAGACCTTAAGACGAATGAAGGAGCTTGGCGGCATCCCGGTGCCTGACGTGCTAGCTTATGGCGTGGATGATGACATTGTTGGCAGTGATTTTTTTGTCATGGAGAAGCTGGAGGGCACAACTTATAACAAGCTGAAGGAAAGCATGTCCGAGGCGGAGCGTTATGGGATTGAGTTCGAGCTTGGACAATATAATCGGCGGATTAATGAGTTGACGGGCGAATGGTTCGGTTTATATGCGGACGATCAGGAGGGCGAGAGACAGAATCGCTCTTGGCGGGAAACGTTCCATAAGCTGATCCTGGACGTGCTGGAGGACGGGCGTGCTGCGGGATTTGCGTTGCCTATCGCTTATGAGGTGATCGAACAAGAAATCGCTGCCCGTTTGGATTGTCTGGATGAGGTGACCGTGCCGCGTCTGGTCCACTGGGATCTATGGTCTGGCAATGTGTTCGTTCAGGATGGACGAATTACCGGTATTATCGATTTCGAACGGGCGTTATGGGGCGACCCGCTGATGGAGGTTTACTTTGGCCGCCTCAATCTATCTGAAGCTTTCCTGAAAGGGTATGGAAAGGACGGACTGACGGATGCCGAGAACAGCCGGAGAGCCCTGTACAGCCTATATTTGGACCTCATTCTAACCATCGAATGCGCTTACCGACTTTATGAAGACAACGGTCATGTGGAGTGGACGAGGAACAACTTCGAGCAGGGCTGGGAGCAATTTTTGWAGTCAACGTAGCGGTAGAGCTTGAACTTAGGAAAGCATAGCGTACCCAATAAAACCTATAAAAATAATAAATACGATTTGACTTGTAATGAGCGTGATGAAAGCTTTCTTGCTTTTCAAATGAAATGACTCCCTTTGTTGTTTGGTCGTATTCCTTAACTTATTATGGCATTAAGCTATCATTACGTGAAGAGGAGAGATGTTGCATGTTAGCTGTCGTACAGAAAGCGGAAGCGGGTTACATGGCTAGATTCGAGCGTTACTGGACGCATTCCACGGAGGAGGTATGGTCCTGGCTGACGGACAACGATAAGCTGCCCATATGGTTCTCTGAGCTGCGGGTGGATGAACTTCGCGAAGGCGGAGTAATCAAGTTCGATATGCAGGACGGAACTTTCGAAGACATGGTCATTACGGAGCTCCGGACTGGCTCTGTGCTGGAGTATACGTGGGATACAGACCGCGTCCGATTCGAGCTTTATGAAGATGGCGTTGGCGGGTGCAAGTTGGTTTTTACCGAGATCATAAAGACGATTACGAGCCATACGCCGCGAGATATTGCAGGTTGGGACGTTTGTCTGGATGTCATCGGTATGCTGCTGGAGGGTGAAAGAGATCTCGTAACGCCCGAATTCCGCAAAGGGAAATGGGAAGGCCGGTATGAGCAATACGTCCGCATATTCGCTGATCTTACGAATTGATGCGTTGAGGGGCTTATAGGGAGCGGGCTGAGCTGGGCTTGCTGTTTGTAAGTTCCTTTTTTTGTTGCTACTCATTTGCACACATCCCCTTCCGTTATTAGCGCAATAACGGCATTTAGTCGAACTAATTGGGGACGCTTAGCTGAAAGTCGATGACGTAAAATTGTTTGTGTACCAAGATTTGTAGCCTTGTCGGAC
>NZ_JBFRGE010000090.1:0-22820 GCF_052115185.1 Paenibacillus sp. 2TAB19
GGAGCAGATATGGCGGCTACGAGCGTACATAAGCTCGGCGGTTCCATGACACAAAGCTCGGTGCTTAACGTTCGCAAAGGTCGTGTTAATCCGCAGCGCGTGCAGACGATCATCAGTATGCTGACGACCACTTCGACTTCCTATATATTGCTTGCGTCGCTAGACACATCGCGCCGCAATCTAGCGCTTAACGGACATGAGCTTGCCGAGAAAGCGATCTCGCTTGCCCAACATGCTCGCGCGGAAATTAATAAGATTCCGGGACTCCATAGCTTCGGAGAAGAAATTCTCGGAGGCGAAGCGACGTATGATTACGATCCGACGAAAGTATGCATTCACGTCCGTCATCTCGGCATTACCGGATACGAGACAGAGAACTGGCTGCGCGACAACTATAATGTTGAGATCGAGCTGAGCGATATGTATAACATTCTTTGCCTAGTTACGCCTGGTGATACGTCCGACTCGGTATCAAAATTAATCGAAGCGCTGCGCGGGCTGTCCGATAAGTTCCACGAAGGCGCTGAAGCACGCGAGCTCGTCGTCAAGATTCCGGACATTCCGCAGCTCTCGCTGACGCCGCGCGACGCCTTTTACGCCGAGACAGAAGTTATTCCGTTCAAGGAATCTGCAGGCCGGATTATTGCTGAATTCATCTACGTCTATCCGCCGGGAATTCCGATTCTGCTGCCGGGCGAGGTCATCTCGCAAAAAAATATCGACTACATCATCGATCATGTCGAGGTCGGCCTGCCAGTCAAAGGACCGGAAGATCGCAGCATCGAGTACGTGAAAGTAATCGTCGAAGAAACGGCTATCAGCTAATATCCTTTTATTGTCACTGCCAAACGGTCATGCTATGATGTTGACAGAGGTGAGAGTCGATGAGTCAGAGCGCTTATATTAAATTCGTGCAAGGTTCATTAGCCCCGAGCTTAACGTTAGACGATGTACGCAGCAATCTGCAGCATTATAGGGAACAGACGGCGCTCACCGGAACCCAACTCGATTGGGATTATGCTGAAGCCGCTTTCCCTTACACGTTCGAATCGAAAGGCGACGATCGCTGGTTCTATTTGAAAGGAATCACATCTCACTACAATCACATTCTATTCGGCACTGGCGAAGCGACTAGCGCGGCCGGAGATACCGTACCTTGCGTACAGGTCGTCCTGCCGGACAGCGCGACGCATGGGGACAAGGCGAAAGCTAATGAACTATGCAAGTACATGGCGAAGCAGCTGCAAGCCGAGCTTACGCTGTTCAACGGCCGGACCGTTTATTATTATCCACGCAAGTAAACGAAAGCATAAGAAAAGAAGGGGCAGCCGCGGCTGCCCCTTCTTTTCTTATGCAATGATAAAGTCGGCGAATTACTTCGCTTCGTTCTCCGTACGAGCAATTTCCTCGTAAATAGCTGTAACGCGATCCCACTCGGCGTCGTCTTCGATGCCAACGAGGAATGCTTCTTCGTTCTCTTCTTCAATACGGAAAATAACGCCGTCCGCTTCCGGATCGTTGCGATCCAGCAGAACTGCGTATACATTGTTCTCGGATTCAAACGTATAAACCATAACCATTTCACGCTCTATGCCTTCATCGTCAGTCACGATAAACACATGCTCTTCGTGCTCATGGTCTTCACCGCAACCGCAATTATCTCCATGCTCATGCTGATGCTCGCTCATAATATTACCCCATTTCAGTTATATATGCATACCTTGCTATCCTACCACGATATGTTATGCTGGTCAAACAAAACGCCTCCCCGTAATGGGGAGACGTTCATTAAGGCGCTAGTGACGATATTTGCTTCTCGGAGATGGCTTGCCATTCATCTGAGCCCTTCAGCTTAATGAAGAATAGAATCGGATATTTCCCGACAGATTCGAACTTGTACTCGATATCCTCCGTTGCATACCAGAAGTTATCGCTCTTTGGATTAACTGCTCCGCTCTGTATGACTCTCTCCTTGCCGCCAGGGTCGAATATAGATACCTTAACAGCCGTTATTTCGGCCTTCAAGTTATCGATCTGGGCGAACACCTTAAAGCTGCCTTGGAAACCTTTGTTGACGTTGCCGAAAACGTTATTGTTCCGGAAGAGGAACATATGCACATTTGGTTTGTCGACCGTAGCCCGCTTGCTTTGATTGTCCCACTCCACTATAGCTTGCATAGAAGATGCGATCTGCCGCAGCGGCAAATAAGTCTTGCCGTCTACGATAATTCCGCCGTCATCTTGATTTATGCCATTAATAATGACTCGTACCTTCTGAGTTGCAGCATCCGCGAACAGCATCGTTCCGCCCCATAGGGAGAGCAGCACCAACAGAACAATTACCTTTCTGAATCTCATCGCTGTGGACCTCCATCCGATTGCCTGGATGTAAGTTTATACTCACAGAGAAGTCCAAAGTTGCGGGGCCGCTTCATATTTTTTCATTGCTGCCTCAAAGCGCAATGCCTGTCGTCAGTCGCTGTCAAATGCTGTTGAAATATGCGCTTGCCTGGGAAATAGTCAGAAAATTAATTTTATTACCCGTAGGTTCTCGTAAGGACGCAAGGTACCCCTTTGCCAACGGCTCCCGGCTGCCGCATCCGATCCAAATAGCGCATCCCTCTTGTGCAAGGCGTCTTGCATACTGCACATGTATCGGACAACACAAGCTTATAATGATATTGTTTCCTCTCGCTCGCCGGTTTCTTTTTGGCTACTTTCCCTTTTCCTTTGCCTTTGCTCAACTTGGATGCACCCCTTCGATATTATCCATTCGCTCCTGCATTGTATGTAGAGAGGGGCAAATGTGCATCTACATTTGGCATCAACAAGTAATTTTTGGTACAGTAATGACATGAAGACGATGGAGGAATCCTTATGTTTATTCAAATGGTTGGGACAGGTAGTGCTTTTGCCAAAAAATACGATAATAACAACGCCTTGATCGAATCGGGAAGCTTTCGCTTACTGCTGGACTGCGGCATAACGCTCCCAAAGGCGCTTCATCAAACAGACTTAACTTTCAATGATCTTGACGCCGTATTAATTAGCCATATCCATGGCGATCATGTTGGCGGGTTAGAAGAGCTTGCCTTTCAAATGATGTTTAAATATGGGCGTAAACCGGTTCTTTATATTGTAGAGGATATAATCGAACCTCTATGGGAGCAGACGCTTCGAGGAGGGCTTACGCAAGGTCCTCTGCAGACGCTGGGCGATTTTTTTGAAGTGCGAAAGCTTCATGCTGACCGTGAAACGGAGATTGCGCCAGGCTTAACGGTGCTGCCGATAGAAACGAAACATATCGAGAACAAGAAGAGCTACTCCTTCCTATTCAACCGCCGCTTCTTCTACAGCGCTGATATGCGTTACGACGGAGAACTGCTGCAGAGTCTCGTCAATGATGGGGTTGAGACAATCTATCATGATTGCCAATTGGAAACGCCGGCTGTTGTTCATGCAGGCATAGACGAGCTGATGACGCTGCCTGACGAGATCCAACAGAAAACGTGGCTCATGCATTATGGCGATTCGATGGAACAATTCATTGGCAAGACGGGTTCTATGCGATTTGTAGAGCAGTTGAAGCGTTACGAGGTATAACAAGATTTCCGCGTCCGTGTATGAGTGCGGTTTAAAGTTCGCATACTACTGGGCGGGAGGCTGATTACAATGGAACAGAATAACGGACAAGAAGAAGTAGTAGCCGTCAGAAAAAATGGCGATGGCAGTATCGTCGAATTCAAGCTTTCGTCTGGCAATGTGGTCGACTATCTAACTGCTCAGTCGATGGTCCGCAATAACGAGATCAACAACCTGCAATTGTTCCGTGGCCGCGACCATGAAGAGCACTTACGGTCGGTGCCTGACGGGCGCACAGATAATAATCTAGATAGTTTACCAACTTTCTAAGCGTTGATTGGTACGCATTGTATAGCGACGCAACAAAGAAGAACCGACTGACGTCGGTTCTTTTTTGTTTGATGGTGCATGCATGTATTGGATTAAGATGAATTTCATCGGACTTTACCTTTTCAGTGCTTTCTAGGGCCATCCTTCCCCAGTTTCCTTCTCCATATGAACTGCTCATCGTAAGCAAGCGAGTCGTCCTTCACAAACTTGGCGACACTTCCAATGACAATGCCGATAATCCCAAACATGCCAATCAGCCAAATAGCCAAATACGCATACTGCTCCGCCAACCGATACCGCCTCCTGCACGCTTTCTATATGTATACGCGGATCAGACCGGCTTTAGAATACGCATTCATAGGCATTTGCCAGTTATTATTAACCTCCCTAACAAACACCCAATCACTTTATAAACAGCCAACATACATTACAGAGTACTTTATGACAAGGAGGTGCATCGTATAATGTCTGGATTTGTAGGCGGCGCCTTCCACCACAACAACAACATCGGTTTTATCTTGGTATTGTTCATCCTGTTGGTTATTATTGCTTGTAGCTGCGGAGTAGTAGGCGGCTATGGAAAAGGCTGCTAATTAGTTCACACCACTGCAATAATAATGCAGTATAAGCATCGTGCATGAACGAAAGGGCTATCCTTAACGTCGTTAAGGGTAGCCCTGTTTGTTCCATTTGTAGTGATCAAACTTTTTCCTCGAAAAAAATGAATATTATGGTTGACTTCGGTTTTCGATCCTGATATATTATTAATTGTCGCTAATACAACCTGATCTGTTAGCTCAGCTGGGAGAGCACTATCTTGACAGGGTAGGGGTCAGTGGTTCGAGCCCACTACAGATCATACTAGAAGAAAACCGCGAAGCCTTATAAACACTAGGCTCGCGGTTTTTTCGTTTYGATTTCATCTTCGAACTCCGAGATAAGATGATCCCTGTTCACCAGTTATTAAACTCCAACTACGTAAATACCATCCTTGTATTCATTTTGTTACATTTTCAATCGCTTCGTTGACCCTAGCAAAAAAAGCCAATGCTTCTTTTTCCAGCTCAGGAGATAGATTATATTGAATAGCTGCTTTGTATCCCCCGTAAATATTAGCCATTACTCTAGAACGATCATGATTATCTAGCCCTTGCAGTCTTTCCCACAGCTCTATTACTTCCGCCATTTCCATATAACGTACGCTCCCTACTCATTTCTTTTTTCTACTAATTGAATATTGTGCGTTTAGCTTATCGAAYGCGTTTGATGACACCTTATTACTATTCAATCCAGGTCTGCCGATTTCCTTCTAAATGATTCCGCAACCGTTAATCTCCATCTTCTTCTTTGCCTCTCGTTGGCATCAAAGCTTACTGTCATTTGAATAGTTCTAGATAACGAATAGTACAAACTATTCCTTCATAAAGTTACTCTTGAAGATTAATGTTTAAAGGGAGATGCTGCCATTGTTAGATCAGGCATTTGTAGCTCGTTCTTTAGAAGAGGTTAGGTTTTGGTCTCGGATTATGAAAGAGCATTCACTATTTCTGAAATTGGGATTCCGTTGCGAGGATACTCAATTAATTAATGAAGCAAATCATTTCTATGCCATCTTTGAAGCAATCGAAAATAAGTCAAATGCATTTRCGATCGGAACAGACCCAACTGTAATTAAACGTTTCAATGAAGAAGTGCATACGGCTGTTTCCTATATTTGGGCATTCAAAAGAAAAGTTCTCGGTTTAATATTGACGTGCCAGCTTCCAGGTGCAAACAACTTCCCTTTGTTAGTTGATCATGTGAGCAGAGAAGCTAATTATTTCAGAAATCGGTTGTCGGAATTAAATTTAGGTCGTTTGGAGCCTCTACCTGATGCTATTATCGACGAGAATGTTTTCTTCCTGAGAATTATGGCTGATCACGCCAAATTCATTAGCCATTTGCTTGATCCTTCTGAGCGGCAACTCGTGGAGCAAGCAAATAACTTTAGTCAAGAATTTGACACCTTGTTGTTCCAAGCAAAGGACTTGGAATCTATGCGGCCACAATCGCAAACTGTACCGTTGCTTGATCAATTTCTCGATCAAAATAGGGTCTCAGTTAAGTCCCTTCGTGACTTTAAGAGAACAGCTCGTGATCTAATTGAAGCCTGTCGTATAAAAAGTATCATTCATCCGTTACTGGCCGATCATGTATTTCGAGAAGCAGAACATTTCCTTGTTATAATCGACATGTTTGAAAATAGTCTGACAGGTAACAGTGCTTAATCACTGAGTCATATTTATTTACGCAAACTAAAATAACCCCTTCACCATCTATCATGTAGATGATTCGGGGGTTATTTTTCCAAGCCTGCAAGGTTACATCAGGTGTTGATTAACGGCTGCCGCCGCTCAATTGTTGCTCAGCGATTTGGACAAGCTTCTTAGTGATGTATCCACCAACAGATCCAGCATCGCGAGTCGATAAGTTGCCATTGTATCCGTCTTGGGAGAACTGCACGCCTAGAGATTGTGCTGCTTCCATTTTCAACTGATTGATGGCTTGTTTCGCTTGTGGTACAACCAAGTTGTTTGAACTGCTCGAATTTTGGTTAGCCATGTATGCTCACTCCTTTCTTGGATGTGAGGTTATTTTGTGATGGAACTTGGTTATATATACATCGCATTAAAAAAAATTTTAAATGATCTCGTTCCGGATATGTTGTTCCACATAATTTTGAAATCAAAACTGCCTATAGATGCAACAATAACCGTATATTGCACGTCAAATAAGTGCTGCAGCAAATCATAAACGAGGTGATTCGATGAAGAAGAAATCTTTACTGACGTTCACAATAATAGCCGTGTTGCTACTTGCGCTCGGACAAACTGTGTGGGCATTTAAGGATGTTAAGAACGACCCGAATGAAGCGAAAATCGCAGAGCTTAAGAAGCTTGGGCTGCTCAGCGGCGTTGGTCAAAGCGATAATTTCGATCCTAAAGGGAATCTAACTTACGCCGCAGGTATTTCCCTAATCGTCAAAAGCTTGGATCTTAACTTGGACCATGTCCGTTTCATCAGAGCTCCCAAAGCGACGGATTCATTTCCGAATTTGAAGGATGATGTGTGGTATTCCCAATCATTCATTATCGCTGCATTTTATGGTCTTGAAGTTCCAAAGACGGTTAAAGCAAGCGACATCATGACAAAAGAGCAATTCGCGCATCACCTGTTCAAAGCAATTTCCATCAAAGGCGACTATGCCTTTATAGAGATTTTCCTCATGCTCGAGGATCAAGCAGACGTTAATCCGTCTTACTCGGACAGCATTCAGAAGCTCCTCATAAGCAAAATCGCGCAGCTCGACAGCTCGAACAAGTTCTATCCGAAGCAGCCGGTTACTCGCAGCGAAGCAGCAGGCTGGGTGTATGACAGCATTCAATTCGTCAAGAACACGGAGCCGGTTATTACACCAGAGCCAACGCCAGATCCGATTATTGATGCGAAGCTTTCTGTAACGCCAGTTAACGGAGACGTGAACAAAGTAACCGTAACAGCTCAGGTGCCTCATCCAGGCTATGGCGTTAGGATTGCGTCCATCGTATTCGAAGGTAAGCAAGCCATCTTAAGGCTTGAAGCAACGCAGCCAGATCCGGACAAAATGTATCCACAAGTCATTACGGATGTTCAAATATCCACTTATATTGATGCAGCTTATGAGCCCGTTATCGGCAGCTCTGAAGGCGGCGGTACTTCGGGTAATGAAGGTGTTAGCTCCAGCGAGGGCTTCCCGATTTCCGAATAATATCGAAAAGGCTTCTCACGCAATCCGATAAGCGCATCGGATCACGGCGAGAAGCCTTTTTGATAAGATATTTAGAAAACAAAACTTTCCTGTGTCGCCTCTGCGTGGTTTGGAATTTGCCAGTCGATCTCCGCGCTCCCTATGCTTGCTAAGAAGGCATTCGTCTGCGAGAATGGTTTGCTGCCGAAGAAGCCTTTGCGTGCCGCTAATGGGCTTGGATGAGGCGAAGCGATGATATGATGCTTGTCCGCTTGTATATTCGCCGCTTTCGCTTGAGCATGATTTCCCCAAAGGATGAATACAACCGGTGCCTCGCGTTCATTCAGCGCTTCAATGACTGCGTCCGTGAAGCTCTCCCATCCGATTCGCTGATGCGAATTAGGCTTGCCCTCTTCCACGGTCAGTACCGTATTGAGCAGCAGAACGCCTTGCTCTGCCCAGTGCTCTAAGCAGCCATGATCAGGTATCGGACAACCGATGTCAGCCTGAAGCTCCTTATAAATATTTTGAAGGGAAGGCGGCGTCTTTACACCTTTTCTTACCGAGAAGCTTAAGCCATGCGCTTGACCCTCCCCATGGTAAGGGTCTTGCCCGAGGATTACGACTTTTACTGATTCATAAGGTGTATAGTGAAGGGCGTTAAATATATGTTCTTTGGCCGGATACACGATTTCATTGTTATACTTTTGCTCGAGAAGAGCCAGCATCTGCTGAAAATAAGGTTTCCCCAGTTCCTGTTCCAGCCGCTGAGCCCAGTCGTTATTTAGCTCGAAGCTCATTCGTATGCACCTCCAACTTTGTTCAAAACTGCTTAAAACCAACAACTAGTCGTCCCATAATTCATCCATTAATTTCTTCACGGCATTTTGACGTGCTTCTGTCGCTTGATTATCCGTCTTCCACATAGCTCCGCATAGTTCAACAACATCGCCTATTTGCACGCTGTCCTCCACTTGATCTCTTCGAACATCCTGCATCTGTCCGTCAATTTCAATGATGACATATTCACCTTCAAAGCGATCAACAATTCCACTCATGCAAAAGCGCCTCCACATGTAACCTTATTCGCAAGCAATCCCATCACCGTCACGGTCAAGCTTAGCATTATAACCAGGGTCATCTTTGCGAATGGGCGCTTTGCCCGCTTCCCTGACCGCTGCACAGCTCTCAAACACGCTCTGCTGGGTGAGCTTATCGCTTGCAGTGTCGGTTGCCTTCGCATCGACTAAACGGTCTGTATGATCAATCTCAAGCGAAGTACCGTCAGTAACAAATAAAATGTTTCCTAATTGATCCGTACGATAGACTACTGTACCTTGTTTCTTAAGCCTACCCAGCACCTCGTTCGTAGGGTGGCCGTAGTTGTTCGTCCCCGACTGGATAACCGCATACTTCGGCTGAATCTTCTTCAACCATTCAGAAGAGGTTGACGAGTTAGAGCCATGATGACCAACAAGCAGCACATCTGCTTTTAAGCTGACGCCAGACTTCATGATATCGTTCTCGCTCTCCGCTTCTGCATCGCCGGTTAGAAGAAAAGGATGGTTCCCGTAGCTTAGCTTTACGACCGCACTCATTTCATTCGTATCTTCATAGACGGATACAGGCGCGATCATGAGAACCTCGACATCCTGCTCCCATTCAAGCGACAACCCGGCTTTCGCCGTAGAAATCTTTAATGACTTCTCCTTAATCGCCGTCAGTACATCTTCGAATGTCTTTGTATTGGACTGAACCTTCGGCATATAGATCTTACCTATATCGAAATGGCGAATGACAGCATCCAAACCGCCAACATGATCCGCGTCGGGATGCGTGGCGATCAATATATCGATCTTGTTTAACCGCTGACTTTGAAGGTATGCGACCATCTTCGCTTCTTCGCTATTATTCCCGCCATCGATAAGTATGGTTTTGCCGGTTGGACCAATTATAAGCTGTGATGCGCCTTGCCCGACATCAATGAAATGGACGCTGAGCTTGCCGGCCGTGTCCACCACCTCGTCATTGTTCGCAGGCGCAATCTGGCAGGCAGGCAATAGTATCAAAATGATGCCCATTAACAAGCAAAGCACTCGTGTTTGTAATCTCGTCATTCCTGTCTCCTCGTCTCTACTGCTTGTCTAACCCTTTCAAGAAATAAGACAGCCTGATCTCAACCTCTTCTACCAAAACATCTTTAATTCGCGAATCACGTTTAAACTTCCATTGCTCATAGTATTCCGGTTTCATATAAACGTAAGTATTGTAGGAACCGATCTTGAACGAAACTTTATACCCTTCGAACTTGCCGCGCGACATGCCTGCTCACGATCCTTTTCATATGGTAATGAATGAATGCCTTCTCTCTTCTTATTATACTATCTCATATTGTCATAGGTTGTCACCAAACAAATGTTCGACAAATATCTCTATCAATAAAAGACATCTATCAAGAAAAAACTCCCTCTTCTCAGCTGCGGTTCACAGATAAGAAAAAGGAGTTTTATGTACGTCAATCATATAGTCCGATAAAGGATGCCGAGGACGGGAATCGAACCCGTACGGTGGTCACCCACCGCAGGATTTTAAGTCCTGTGCGTACTTGTATCATATAGAAAGCTTATAATATCAACACTTTGCGGTATCTGCTCGGTTTAAACTTAACAGGATTTTCTTTGTTATCCCCTTCATGATTAAAGGAATCCTGTGGGTATATATTAGACATTTTATCATGCTTATCGGGTGTTAACAAGGTGTATAATACAAACACAATAAATTCCCCAAAGTATACGTGTCCAGTCAACCGACATATCATTCAGTACATGACCGTTATCCGTACTTTCTCCTTTGGATACCTACAATTGTATTTACGTCATCAATCCAATCGCTTCCTAAATGGGCGTTCAGAAGCGTATGCATATCTTTATACGACCATATCTGTATCCTCTTATCCTCTTTTTTTAGACTTTCACTGACATAACCAGTACAAAAAATGACCCCTCTGTTCACTTCATTCTTATCAATAACACGACTAAATGCTTGAACAGCCTGTAGAGTAAGTCGAGTAGTCTTATATAGCTTACACTCTACATAGACCTGCTCAAAACCATCAGGTCTTTTACCTCTAGCTATAATATCCTTTCCACCGTCGCGAGTGGCTTTAGTCCACAAGGTGTCATAGCCCATATGGTCATACAAATACTCAATGAACCATTCAAATTCAACCGATTTTAATGTCAGTAGCTTCTCAATAGAGTTTTCGCAGTGAATAAACTTGGCAAAGATAATTTCTATACACTGTTCTATTCCAATGATACGATCATCAGGGAGATTGGGCTGTGAGTATAAATAACTTTCAAGTGCTTGTACTGCATTGTATGGTGCTATTGGAAGCAGTTCTAGTATCCATGTAACTCCTTCCCAAGCATCTAGTCCTTTACTAAGTCTGATTATATTTTCACTACTCGCCATCTTTTCAGCACGTTGACGAATTTTCGCATCTGCAACTCTCTGCATCATCTTGTTAATCGCATAGTCACTTGTATCTTGATTGCGTGTTAAAGGCTCTAATAGGCACCTCAGCAAATTCTTAACTTCTGCATGTTGTACATCATTGATGTTCTCTATATACTTTTCCAGCCACTCGTCATACGGAATCCTTAATGCTGGATATACTTCTTCTCTATCTAACACAAGGTTCTGCCACTCTTCAAATGTCTGATAGTTAGTTGTGTAAAGCCACTCGTTCAATTCCATTTGTTCCGATTCCTCCTATCCTTTTTTCAGTTATGATCCTGATTCGAGTGCTTTATTCTATCCCATTTAATCGTAGTCCTTGCCGCTAATCCCTTCGAAACTCATCAAATATTTCTGACGAGTAAGCCCAAGCATTACACTCAATTCCCTTTTGCTTGTATTAATGAGTAACAACTCATCCTAATACAGCTATTGCTCATGCTGCCATTAAATCTGCCTGAGTTCGTCCAAACTCTGCAATTACCACCAGTATCCCCAATATAACTATTCATGTAAACATAGTACCAGCACGCCAGTCTCATTATTTCCGCATTACTTTTTTGACATATTTCTCTGCTTTGTAATCCTTCTTAATTTCATGAAGCTCATTACTATTAGCTTCTCTCCATGATTCCAAGATCATCCTTGGTTCAGCTTCAATTCTGTCCTTGACCCCTTGAATATCATCTTGCTTGAATGCTTCGATTATGTATATCAAGTCATCACGATCCAATAGCTTAACATGATTAATACCAGCTAGTGTTTCACATGGCTCTGTGTACTTGGCAGAAGCTATCACAATAGCCTTTCTCGCCTTGTAGTACCTCATACATGCGAATACTTCCTGTACTGCACTTATACCAACTGGGTCAGTGTATCGCTTCGCTTGTACCACATTCCAATGCCTTCACGATCAGTAAAAACTACATCTGCTCCAAAGTCTCTAGCACCGACTGTCTTATATACGCCCTGATAACCAAGATGGAGAAATAATCTGTACAAATACATTTCAAACTCAGAACCATCTTCCATCCTATCAATTTTTTCGATGTTTACTTCCTTTAAATCATAGTACTCCTCCAATGGCTGAATAACACTCTTGTTTGCTGACTTTTTACTAATTTGAAACCCAACTAAGGCAATTACACTTACAATGATAATTGTTATGAAAATAATGAATCCAACCACAACACATAAACCTCCAATTTAACATTACTTTCCAACTAACTTTAACCTAAACCTTATGGACTAATCCTAATAGAATACTAGTTAAATACTACCATAATTAGTGGACACAAAATATATCTATATTAATTCATCTCTTCAAAAGCATCACGAGTTCCTGACTGTATAAGTACAGATCTTCAACTATGTTTCAACTGTATATTCATGCCGCCTTCACAACAAAAAGCCACCCAAATTGAGTGGCTAATCATTATACATACCATCTACTGCCATACCGTCGATGGAAGTAACAGCGCGGATGCCTATTGTGTATTTTGCAATTTCATCAGCATGTAGTCAGCTACGATACCAATGGCTTGAATTGCATTAATTGCTTCGGCTTGCGTAATACTAGGAAGAAACGGTCTTCCATGACCCGTACCTTCTTTGTTACGAATTGCATTTACTGAGCAGCCCAACTCGTATAGTGATCTTTCATAACGCTTCATATAAGACTCATTAGACTCAGCCCTCATTTGGGGTGTTGCCATCTCTAGAGCAGTAAATGCCTGACCTAACAAGAATGGAAAACTTTGATTCGAACTAGCTTGCCCCCACTTTACATGAATAACATGCTTTGAAACTGCTTCCATTAAATCTTTTCCTGTTCCTGCCAGTAAAGCCGCATCTGCTGAGCCTTTTCTTGCTCTCCGCACATATGCTTGTAACGCTTCGGTCATTTCTTTTTCTGATAGGTTATCAAGAACTGCTGGCTGAATTTCTCCAATAAGGGAAAACACGTATCCCTCTGACCGAAATGCATCAATAGCATTTGTTATCGCTTCTTTACCAACAAAGTTACTTGATTCCTCTCTAAATCCTCCGCAACCACGAATTGTATCAATTAGCCTTTTAATTAGCTTCTCTCCGGCTTGTACATCGTTTTCAAGCGCCCAATAAAGCACAGCACGTATACGTTTGAATTTGCCTACATTTTGCCCTTGCTTCTTAGGATCAGCATGAGTCAGCTTAACTTGATTAATAAGGAAATCAATTTCCGAATGACTTGGCTCTCTCTTAATATCAAGAAGTGAATCATCAATCATTTTAGCTACAGTTATAGCTATAGTTTCAGTAAATGGAACTGTTGCTGATCTCATATGATACCTCTCATTCTTTGATAGTTCCTAGTTTCTTATCCAGATGAAAATAGTTTGTTTTTAACCAGTTTATTAGCGCGTTCGTTAAATTGCTTTTTCAATATCTATATCACCAGAAATAAAATTGTTTTCCTCGAAGTTTTTCCTTAGCGAACTGTCCACTTTCATTTCGATTTCCACTAAAATAAAGTCGACTCCTTCATTCGGTTCAACATCTTCATCAATCTTTACTTCAATCTCTTGCGCCTGAGCATCTTTATCAGCAATGAATTTTTCAAGTTTCGATAGATTTTCTAACCATTGTTCTTCGTCATATATTTCAACTGCATCTTCATCAAATTCCATATATTCTTCTAGTATATCCGTCTCGTCAGCATCCTCTGCGTTTTCCATTAACTGTAATGGCGCATTTATGTCAATCTTATTACAGTACATTTGATACAACATCATAACGACTGTAGCACCTGCTGAAATAAATATCTCATATGGACTGTTATGTGTAACACTTTTTAGATCTATTTGGGATTCGTCATTTCCTTCTTTTTTAATAAAGCTTGTAGCCAGAAACTCTATTGATTTTGTCTCGTTATGAAATACACCAATTATTGGTCGCTGAATGTCATTGAACTTATTGTAAAATCTACGTATGAGTTTGCTATATAGTTCTTTGAACTTCTTTGTTTTGAACTTCTCTAATAATGGTTGTTTAGATAGTAAAGTTTCAAGTTGCTCTAGCTCAGCCTTATCATTGCAGAAAAGTGCATGCTTCCCATTTAATTCCTTGATTTTGTTATTAACTTTTTCACGGATTTCGTCAAGTCTATCATTCTTAGATAATGGGGTAATTAGGGATCCCAAATCATTCTGAAAAGAAATTAAATTTAACTCCTTTTCATTCGATAAAAGAACCTCAGAAACATAAACATGTAACCTATCMTTAAAAGGTTTTACACCAGACTTGTTCATAATTGTATAGGTCGATGAAAACAATTCAAACAATAGAGAGATTGAATTGATTTCTTTGTTGGGATACAAAGATAATATRTTCCCCAAGTGATAAGTTTGCTTTGCACCCTTTTGTGTTAATAATGAACTTTCACTTAGGTTGGAATAACTACGATGAATATTAAATGACTTGTCAAATAGTACGATATTTTCAGGCTTCACTCCTTTGTTCAACCGTAATCGAATCTCTTTTAATAATTCTTCTTTATAATGTAGTATGGTTATCTTCTCGATGAAATCAGTGATTCTCCAAGGTTTTACATATCCAACGTCCTCTTGTTTAAATTTAATATTATATCTACTCATCCTTTTGTTTACCCCCATCAATTTTTCTATTCACCTGTTCCATAACTTTAGTAGTTTGATTTAGCTTTTTGATTAACGTCCGATTTTGTGAATTAAGTGCATTGTAACTTTCCACCAGTTCAATATGCTTCATATCTTTGTCGTTTATTTTTTGCTTTAGATTTAGAATTTCATGATTCAGCATTGTAATCTTGCTATTATCCGCTTTCGCCCTGTTCTCTGAAAATTTTCTATTCAATACAATTGCTCCAATGGTAGCACCCAAAGCTATCATAAGTACCGCATTTGAATCTATTTGCAACATATGATTATTAATTTCTTTGTACCAAATGAAGCCCGAGCCTATAATTGCAAGTAGAAAATATATCCCACCTAGTGTAATCATTATGTATTGAACCGCTGTTGAAATAGCTTTATGAACCTTGTGAAATATAGACCCTGAGCTAATACCAGATATCGTGAAGAACAATGCGCTAACATTAAGACACGCAACTTTAAAATCATCTAGTATGAAAATTTCGAGTTGCATTAATATTCCTAAGACAACAAGTACGATGGCTAGAAGGTAATACATACTTTTCCTCCCCTCGAATAATCTTACTATATCTAATTAAGTAGGCTAAACTACCCACATCTTCTCTTTGGTCAATTTTACCACATTATTTGTGATGGTAGTGTATCAAGATTCAAGGGGTCTGATTCTCAGAATAAATTGTTGAAAGGGGCTGCAAAGAAAAAAAAAACTGAGACAAGCGTTTCGGAAAATACTCTTGTGACTRACACCGCATCTGATAGTTTACATTGCGGGTAGTACAAGTCATTTTGGCGTACATATATAATTTTCACAATCATCTGGCACCAAAATCAATTTGTAAGTATTCCCCAATTTAAGATTTATAGTTATAATGGCCTATGAGAACATAACTACACTAAAGAGACAGGGGAATACTAATTTGGCTAGAAGACGCAAAAAAGAACCTACAATTGTAGAATTAGCAATGCAACTAGCGATTGGTTGCGCCTTTATACTTGCCTTTAACTTAACGTTCAGCAAGTATGGAGCAAGTTTGGGAGGATCATGGTTAAACCCGCTTCTTATCATCATTATCATAGCTCTGGCTACCAGTATTGGCTTTAGAATCGTATATGTACAAGAGAAGCTGAAAAGAGCTAACATCAACGAGATCGACAAAATGAGCGGCACAATGTTCGAACGCTACCTAGAGCAGTTTTTCAAACGTCAGGGCTGGCAAGTGAAACGCACTGGTGGTAGAGGTGATTATGGGGCTGATTTGATTCTGTCATCAGCAACGAAGAAAGTTATCATACAAGCCAAACGATGGAAGAAGAACGTGGGCTATGAAGCCATTCAGCAAGCTTATACTAGTAAAGATGTTTATGGCTGTGACGAAGCATGGGTAATAACCAACTCTGGTTTCACAGAGCAAGCAAAAGATGGAGCTAAGCGCCTTAGAGTTAAGTTGTGGGATAGAGAAGTTCTCATTGAGCAGATGGCGAAGGTAAATGCAGTACAAACGATTAACGTGAACTTAGAAGAAGCAGCTAATGAAGTAGCTGCAACCTCTATCCATGCTTCCAAGAAGCATACCGATGATTTATTTGTTTGTGCTAGATGTGGGAAACCAGTGACTAATAAGGTCAAAGATTACTGCCTATCCAATCCAAAACGATATAATGGACGTATTTATTGCTACGATCATCAACGTAGATAAAGGTAGAGGGGTTGCTTTAATGCGTTCAAAACCCAGTATCGATCAGTACCTAATCTCTACATGTCTTTTTAGACCATAAATATCCAATTTCTCATGTATTCATTGAAAATCTATAATTTTGCCAAAATGATATAAAATATTGTGTTTTCGACTCTTTAAGAAGTGAGGGATAAAAAGGGTACATACTCCTTTTCCAAGAGCGATTATAAATCAACCTTTGCCAATCATGGCAAGGGTTATTTGTCGTCCTCTCCTCAACAATTCGATAAAGGGGATGGGGCGTTATGGGAAATGAAATGGAGAGCAAAAATGAGGCTTTACAAATGGAAGAATGGCTTCCAGTAACGGATTACGAAGGACTATATGAGGTGTCAGATCATGGACGAATTAAGAGTCTTAGCAATAGTATTTCTCGTAAAGAAAAGATTCTAAAACAGCAAATACGCAATGGATACATGAGTGTGGAGCTGTCTAGGAAAGGTCAAAAATCAAAGAAATTCTTTGTTCATAGATTAGTTGCAATAGCGTTTATTCCTAATCCAGAAAACAAAGAGCAAGTAAATCATTTGGACGCTTGTAAATTCCATAACAATCTAACGAACCTCCAATGGACGACTCGAAAAGAAAATATCGCTCACGCAATCGCGCTTGGACTAATGAAGAAGAATAACAACCCAGTAATCGCAACTCATTTGGACTCAGGCAAGCAGCGCAAGTTCAAGTCGCAGACAGAAGCATCTAAGGAACTTGGCATTTATATGAAGAATATCTCCGACGCGCTCAATGGAAGAATCGCACATGCAGGTAGATGGGCATTTGAGCGTAGTTCGTTAGACAAGAAATCTTCATAACACAATTCAAAAGCAATCATCGGTATCCCAATGTTGACATAGATTAACTTCTCTCTAACCCCCAATACGAAATCGTATTTGGGGGTTTTACTGTAATCAGTAACGAGTACACTCTTGTCCCATACACAGAGAAGGTTTACATGATAACTCCGCTATTGAACATCTGAATACCATTCATGATCTCAACATGAACGATATCGATGGCAATAGAACCAGTTGGGTTGCGAACACAGAAAACTGGTCGATAACTCATGAATCACTTGTATTCCTCCTTTACTATAGCAAGCACATTGACTGTTGAAAATTATATATTCATGGAGGTAGAAATTATGAGTCACGAGTTCAGATGGATTACAGGGAAGATTACAGATAAGACACAAGCAATTGATTCAAGAGGTAATCCACTATATTGGAAAGATTCAAGTAAGAGCCAACTCACAAATGAGGTTACACCATATGTAGCTTACAGTTACACGACTGAGGAAATGGAAAAATTGAATATTTCACTTCAAGGTTATGGTGATGAATCAATGCCTGTTAGTTTGTGGGGTACTGGTGATGGGGTCATTAAAAATACTGAGTTTGAGTTTGGAGATAGTGCGCGGGGTTATATCTACAAGACAGATGAAGCGTTTCATTTCAGATATAATGCAAGCAATACTGGATTCAAACGGGAATTACAGTTAAACGATGATGGAATTTTGATAGAAAGTAATGGTCAACCAATAAATCTTATAGGCAAAGGATTCAAAGTAGAGTCTAGCGATGGCATGATTCAAATGTTACACTCATCAGGCGCATCCTTTGGAATTAGTGAAGATGGGAATACAATTACCTTAAAGCTTGACAATGGAAGCGTAATTGAGCTAAATAATGAAGGCTTGTATGCGGATATTAATGGTGACATTGATCTAAATGCTACAGGCGATATTAAGCTTACTGGTACAAAGATTGATCTAAACTAGACGTAATTTTGGGGTATTCCACCATTACTTAAATAGAAGAGCATTATCTCATCCGCACTAGATTATTCACTTTAATAGCTTTTATAAAAACAAAAGCCTATGAGCTTGTTGCTCATAGGCTTTGTTAATTATTGCTTATTCTTCATCGTCTTCATCCTCTTCACGTATGACACGTGCGGTTCCTTCGCGTGCTTCATCTGACATTAGATGAAAAGGGATTATTCGATCATGATGCTCCCGCATATTCAACCAGTACTCAATGTCCTTAATAGCATCAAGAGTATAAGAATCATAGTATTGCTCTAAACAATCTGGATTTGTGCATTGCGCACCATTAACTCTAATGCTCAATAGTCGCTTCTTGTTTGATTTTAACGGAATATCTAGCTCAACATTAGTAACATCTTCACATCCACACATTACGCACTCAATTATGTTTAGCTGCCCTTCCTTAAAGTCAGGTTTAAGCGTTCTCTGTCGATGCAATTCTTTTTGGCGTTCGAGTTCCTGTTCTCCAAATGCTGATTTGAACAACTCATCAAGGTTCTTTCCCTCATTATCGAAAACAACAAAATCTATCTCATAGTTGATATTTGTAATTGCTTCTAGTGCTGTTTTTATCAACTGCGTATATCTAGTCTCTAACCAGTCTCTCTTATGAGAGGAGTTTGTTACGAGAACAATTTTGGAGTCATCGATAATATCTCCAATTCTCAAACCAGCTATCCAAGATGAATATGATGGATTTKAGAGACGTTCTTTGATTTCCAAATGAAGTTTCAACTGCAAATTCGCAATATATTTTTTTTTGAGTTTTTCTTCATTCGTTCTTGCTTGCTCCCATATTCGTGGAAGTTCTTGCTCGAATTTGTTCAGTATCCTCTTGCTTTTTTCATCCTTGTCTTCGGTCATCGTCACCGCTCCCTTTCATTAAACAAAAATCTACCTTCAATTCAGATTTTTTTACCAATTACCATTCTAGCCCCATTGTGACATGCATTATGATAGATGTTATATTTCTTCTGCTTACCTAAGTAACGAACACAAACACTCAACTCACTAGACAACGTCTCGATTAGATCAAATATTTCAACAACAAGTTCACGCATATAGGCTTTCTTACCAGCACCTTTATAAATGAAATTCTCAATAACATGAACATCTGAAAACACATTTACCTTCATTGGGTTGTGTGAGTATCTTTTGTACTCCTCAATAATCATAGGTAAGGTTTCGAGAGTGAATTTTACAGCTAATAATTCAGCGTACAGTGATTTATTAATATACTGAGTGTATATCTTCTTCGACTCTACAAAAGTCATCCCACAACCAACATAGCAAGCAGATAATCCAATAATTGATTGTCCAAGGCAATTAGAGCTATCGCAATATGCATTAACGATTTTCCGATTATAAAGAATTTGGTTTAACTGCTCCATCCTACCATCACTTATACATAAGAATGGATATCTAAATTGCTGATAATTAACGATTTCACTAGCTATAGTACTTCATTCCTTTCAATCAAATTTTGAAAGAAAACGAGATTAAATAAAACTGATCTTCCATTTAGAGTCCACTTAGGGTCTTCATTAACGCTTGAACTTCCGAATGATGAACATCAATCATATCTCCATCTGCAACTAAACTGATCTGTATTTGAGAAAGGAATCGCGAATAACCAGATACCATCCTCCGCGTATTACCACTAGATATTAAGCGAATATACACTCTAAAGTCGCTCTGATCTTGATTAGGTTCGACAGCAAGAACAAACTCAGTGTAATCACGAGTTGTTCCTTTTGCCAGCGGTAAAATGCCTTTAATAATCTTTACTTTCACTTCATGTCCAATTAAAGATTCAAGCGGGACGCTGCCAGTGATATTTGAAACTTGCATTTCAGACATTGAAATCCCTCCAAAATAGATTAATGCATTCCAAGTGATCTGTGCTTATTACGACTACATTTCTCTCCCCCCTCTCAACGAATGCCAAATAAAGTGCTGCGCCAATTTTTCACATTAAAAAAGCAGAGAGGCTTAGTAGCCACTCTGCTTGTTAAAACCGTATGATTTTGTCTCAGGAATCCTATAGATAAGGAGGTTCATAGACACTCAACTCTTTCATAAAGGTATTATTACGAGATCATACCACACAAAAAGTCTTTTGTAAATTTATGCCAAATAAAGTACTGTTTAAAAAGGAAGATCATTCATTTCGTCATCATCGTCATCTTCAATTGAAGAATCATTATATAGATATTTTCCACCTGTCCTTTCGTATGCCGCTTGACTCATAACTTTCCGTACCTCTACTTTCCTTCTTGAATCAGTAAATTGAGTTCTATCCAGTGTCCTGTAACCATTTGCTGGAATCCTCTTATCCTGAGATAAGCCAGGCACAAATGTGTTGTGTGAGCTTGTAATCATGTTATGAGCTTCCAAGGTTGTTAATACTTCCGAAAGCTTGGTACTCTTTATACCAGTGTCTACAACTAATTGTTCAATAGGGCTATTGTATTCACCTCTAAAGTAGCCATTCATACACTTGATAAAAGAATACAAATAGAATCCAACGACTCCTATATCGCTGTGCTTCATACAGAAGATAAATATATTAATGTAAATTTCAGTAGTGTTTTCGAATTGATAAAAATACCCTGTCGCTTCATTCTCCCTTTCAGATTGTTCATCTCCATAAATTCCTCTAACAGGGAAATTAATCTTTCTAGCCCTCGGCTTATCAAATGTTCCAGTTGTTTTATTTTGCTCAGAATACATCACCCAATCTACAAAGGAATAATCAGTAATGCCATATTCATCTGTGTAAAAACGAACATCAATCGGATAATCACCTTCCTTTCGCAAGTAACCTAATTTCGAAAGGATACCTTGTTTCTTCGTGATATAGCTTTTCCCATCCTTCCCTCGACTGTCAGGTGAAGTGTTGCAAATCATGTACATGACCTTATCATCAATAAAATTCTCACCACTCTCCCTATCATAAAACGTAAAACTTGCATATCTATACATGTACGAAGCTAAATAAAGATAAGAAAAGGCAAATGCAATGTGATTTGCATTTGCCTTTCTTGATTTGAAATCTTCGCATTTGACCAAGTCACTAAACACTTCATTTGGCATGAAGATTCTATGCTTACTTTCTCCATCTGCCCCTAAAATCATTTTAAGCTGTTTCTCGTCATAGTAAGTACCACTGTTAATAGCCAAGCCAACCACCTCTATATATTCACTAATCAATAATCATTACCTAAACTGATATTCCTTCAAGGCTTTCTTTAACTCATCGTTTTTTTCGAACATCCAGAAGGGCATAAGAGTTTTAGCGTGAAGGGCATAACAAATAAAAGAAATACCCTTGTCCATTTTAAGAAACTTGAACAAAGGTACTGAGTAACAGTAAAAATATTCTGTTGTAAATGTCCTGCTCACAATGACCCATCCTCTTCGTTGCCAACCGCACTAAGAATGTACTCTCGATATTGTTTTTCCTTTTCTTTGTGAAGGTTCACAATTTCGTTCTCGTACATTGATAACATAGGAACTGATACCCCAATTTTTGATGCCAAGTCTTTTAGTTTTATCCTCTGTTGCTTTCTCAACAACTGGTATCCTTGCCTTACACTAAACTCAAATTGCATTCAGTAACTCCCCCTCAAAATTGTCTTCTTAACTAGTTAAGTGATGGCAACTTAAAAAATTAAGCATTCTGGCAGGGGATGTTGAAAATCAATAACGTGCGATTTGCGGTGTATATATAATATATAGATATACATCTGCAATAGATTTATCTTTATATAATACATATTATATATATGCCGTAAATCGTACATTTTAGAAAATCGACTTTCTTAAATGTCTTAATGCAATGCACACAGTTGCAGCGATTCATAGAATTACAGATTTTAAAGACCTTTAAAGGTTTGCAAGGTTTGAACAACGTTAAAGGTACTTTAAAAGTTCTCAGATTGCGTGTCGCGTTGCCTTTTAAAGTGTTTTAAGCACGTTAAAATTCTCTGAAAGCTTGCAGAGGTATGAAAGGTTTCAAACCTTTAAACGAGGTTGAAACTATTCTCAAACTCGTCTTTCCTCCAAAATTACAATTAGAGACGCAGTACACTCACTGTACATAGAAATGTAAAAATCGAGTAAAATTAATAACTTCACGAAAGAGCCTTATCGTAGCCACGAAAGCTATTTAATACAGATATTGGGTATCATTCGTAAATCGAGGTCGGAAGTCTGGATGTATGAGTTACCGCGCTGTAAGGGTCTGTCAATAATTTTGTGTAAACTCATTTATAAGGAACTCCCCCGAGGGGGAGTTGGCCTGTTAGCGTAGGTGCTGGCCGACTCGATCAGGGAAGAAAACGGAGAGTTGGAGCAGCATTTGTCCCCAGTTCTGAACACGACCGGTC
>NZ_JBFRGE010000091.1:0-22469 GCF_052115185.1 Paenibacillus sp. 2TAB19
CCCCATTAAAACTAAAGATTTCAGCCGTTTTATTTTAAATATTATTCTTAAAATTTATATTATGCAAATGAACAAAAATTGTTTATAATGAACATATACTTATATTGGAGGGATAACAAATTGTCACTAATGGGACTCGAMATTGGAACGACTGGATGTAAGGCTTCGCTTTTTGATGAGGGAGGAACTCTTCTTTCAGCCGCCTATATGGAATATCCTTTGGAACAGCCGAAACCAGGAGCTTTCGAGTTAAATCCAGAACGAGTCTGGGAATCCGTCAGACGGGTTATCGCAGATGTGCTCTTAGCCGTTCCCGGCATCAATGTTCGCGCACTTAGCATTTCTTCCTTGGGCGAGACGGTTGTTCCCGTTGACCATGATGGACATGTATTAAGCAATGCCATCTTGTATACGGATCCAAGAGGTATTGAGCAAGCTGCAATCATTGAACAAAAAATCGGCAAGGAACGGACGATGGAGCTTACGGGAGTCCCCTTGCATCCGATGTTCTCCCTTGCAAAGGTCATGTGGATCAAACAATACCAGCCTGAGATTTACCAAAAAGTATGGAAATTCATGCCGTTTGGCGATTTCATCGCTTTTGTACTCACGGGTATTTCCGTTACGGACTACACCTTAGCCTCCCGCACTATGGCCTTTAATGTGTCCAAAAAAGAATGGGACTCCGATATGTTTGATGCCGCCGGTATTGAAGTAGACAAATTTCCTGATCTCATTCAGTCCGGCCAAATCATTGGCCACGTTCGCAATGAAATAAAACATTCGCTAGGTTTTCGTTCAGAAACGTTAGTCGTAGCAGGCGGCCATGATCAAGCCTGTGCAGCTCTCGGTGCAGGCATTCTACATAACAACCATGCGGTGGACGGCATTGGAACCGTGGAATGCATTACGCCTGCCTATACTTCACCGATCCTGGATACCAAGATGCTCCAGTATCAATTCAATTGCGCACCGCATGTCATTGAAGGACTATATTTGACGTATGCCTTCAATTTTACCGGCGGTTCCCTTATTCGGTGGTACCGAGACAAGTTCGGTCAAATAGCCGAAGCAGAAGCCCGCAAATTAGGCATTAACGTTTACGACTTTTTGAATTCAACATCTGCAGCCTCGCCTACCGATTTGCTCGTAATTCCTCATTTTGCCGGATCGGGTACGCCTTACATGAATCCCGAAGCCAAAGGTACCATTTATGGATTATCGTTTGATACAGATTCCACCCATCTGTACCGGGCATTAATGGAAGGGGTTACGTACGAAATGCGCTACAACCTCGAATGCCTTGCGGAAGCAGGCATCCCTATTGAGACGCTGCGTGCGGTAGGCGGCGGAGCTAAATCCGACGTGTGGCTGCAGATCAAGGCAGACATCATGAATTGTCCAGTAGAGAGATTAAACGTTAGCGAAGCTGGAACGATGGGCAACATCATTCTTGCAGGAAAAGCTTCCGGTGTTTACCAGTCATATGAGGAAGCCGTGAACGTGCTTGTCAAACCGCTTCGCGTGTTTTACCCAAGTGAGCCTAATACGTCTCTCTATCAGGAGCGCTATGAGAAATACAAAGCTCTTTCACGAGCAATTTCCACCTTATAAGTTTGAAAAAGAAACATTCCAGGATGCTGCAGCCAAGCTGCAATGTCGGAATGTTTCTTTTTTTGAGTGTCACCCCGTAACGAAATAAGCAGTGATGTCAGAGCAAGCCTGATATCACTGCTTGTAACGCCTTGCCTTTGTAGAGAGGATAACTTCCCTCAATTATTCCGCGGCATGCCAGCCCCATTAATTCAGACTAAGTGTTGGTTCTCCCCAGAAAGCCCAATCATATCCGTAATCCCCAAGGGAGTCCGTAATCAGGGTAATGACAACGGACTTTCCGGCATAATCGTCCAAAGCAAGGCTAAACGGCGTCCATGCCCCTCCAGGCATAAGGTCCTCCGACCATAGCACATGCCCGTTTACCGCAATACGGAAGCCGACTCCCTGCGAATCATCCGCGCCGTCCTTGATTCCTATATATCCGCTAATTTTTGTATCAACGCCTGCCGGAAGCGTTAAAGCGTAGTCGATATGCGTCTGCCCCCGCTGAGGCGGGTGGGCGTCCAGTCCCTGCTTTTCGATACCTAGCACCGAGCCTTCACCGGCACTTCCTCCGAAAGGACCTTGCGGTGCTCCTTCCGTACCATTCTCGAACAGGAGACTCGAATCGAAAGGTTCATCGGACAAAGCAAGCGGAAGCTGTACCGGAGCAGAAGTACCGTAAATGAGATACAGCATATCGGTAGCAGGAGCCGTAACCTGGTAACGGTGATTGCCAAGATCCGTATATTGAGCCAAGCCGGATAACGATTCCACGGATGTAATCGTCTGCGGGCTCACTAGCTTCAGATTTACTGTACGTGCAGTACCTGCCACAGGATCAATCACGACGCGCGGCGTTACCCATACGGCCGAGTCGTTGTCTACGGTGGTGCCTGGATGTGTCTCCAACCGGATCGTAACTTCCTTGCCTGCGAGTGAAGCCAAATCCAGCTCCACGGATATAGGAGACGCGCTTCTGCTGAATTGTTCCTCGCTTAGAACGGGACGCGTCGCAGCTGGAGCTGCTTTCTCCCAAGCGAACGCTTTGAAGGTTACGCCGTCGCTGCTTAGCACATTCTGCTCGGAGCCTAGTTGAACGCCCGTCTTAAATACGGACGTACGATCTTCTGGAAGCAGCACGTCGAATTCCAACCACGTATGTCCTCCTTCCCATTGCCCAGAATAAGGAGGATGGGCGAGCATTCGGTCTCCCCAGTGCTGCACGGTTCCGCCTTGTGCAAACGTATGGGAAAACCCGTTTTCAGACGAGAAAGGCGCGCTTGTTTCATGAACAGTACCGTCGCCAAGCTTTTCGCCTGCCCGGATCGGGCCCGGATAATTCAGAAAATCGATGGTGGCTGGCTGCTGTTTGTCCTCCAGCGATAATACGGCGTGGCTTGTTTTGAGAGATAGCCGCTTCATCGCTACGTCGGACGGCCATTCATAGACATGGAACGCATCGGGGTCACGGGCTTCTTTGCTATAAAGATATGTTTTTTCCGGATTCAGGCCGAACAGCTTTGTCGTGTCATATAGATACCAATCCGGAATCCGGCCAGGAAGCTCTACTGTTTCGTTCCCGTATAAATAGCGAAGCACGTCCTCTCCTGCAGCGGGAGCTCCCAAGCTGTAATCGGTAAGCTTCTCACCGTACGCATCTCTCACATATTTGGCCGCTTCCCCATCGGCTGTTCGGAACGCAAATAACGTGGTATCCGACCAGTTCGTAAAATCCGCAGCCGGCTTCTCGGCTTGGTACCAGCGAACCTCATCCAGAAACTGCTCCATGAGTGGCGTTGCATTCGCGACTTGATCATAGTTAGGCCTTGAAAGCATGGGAATGGCACCCAGACKGTTCTGGACAACCTTATGCCAAGCGATAAAATAGTCCTCGGTCAACGGGTTTGCATGATCGGGATGACCGTAGATCGTTGTGTAAGGAGCGAAAATAGCCGAGCTCGCCGGCACGACTTGGTCGATCTTGTTATTATCCCAAGTACCCGTTGGAGCAAAAATGCCATAAGCGTGGCGCTGCGCGAAGGCCTCGTACCGCGTAGTAATTTCATTCAGGCTCTCGCCACCCAGCGCAATATTGGTCGGCAGCTCTTCTCTTAATTCCTTATGCAGGGCAATATTCCCTTGCATCATGTTCATGCCGTCCATCAAGCCGTTGGCGTCATTATACATCAGCAGCGATTGGTCCAGATGGATCGCATCGGGGCCTACCTCTTGGACGAGATCGACCATTTTGCCGACAAACAGATCGCGCCAGGCTTGCGAAGCCGGATTAATCTGTGCGAATTTAATCTGATCCGAGCCTGCGGTGTACTCCGAATAAATCGGATCAAGAGTATACGGATCCTTAACCTGATAAGGCTGCATGGTTGCATAAGCAGGATTGCTAGGAGTCACGCCAAAAATATTGACATAGAGCATGACCTTGAAGCCAAGCGCTTGTGCGGCATCGATTTTATCCGCAATGTCCGGTTTTGGCGAATAGTTCGGAAAATTGACATCGTATGGATCGGATCGCCAGCCAGGTACGACAAGGAGCGTTTGTTCAGCATTTACCTGTTGCGCCAATGACTCTAGCAGCGGTTTGTCCTCTAAGTCCGTCAGAACGGTGAACGCGATGTCCTTCGCCCACTCCGGCTGAAGCCTTGCCAGCTTGGACAGATCAAACTTCTTGTCCGCCCACTCGCGATACTTTGTTGCGCCATTCACCCAATCTCCTTCATAAGCCCGGAGCCGCCAATCGGTAGACACCGCACGGGTCGTTTCCTGGAATGGCGCGGGACTGTGCGTTTCCATGCCTACGTAGAAATTCCCGTTTTCATGCTTGACGTGCAGTGTCTTGAAAAATCGGGCATCGTCGTTGGCATGCACGAGCATGCCGCCGCCCTCGCCCTGAATGATAAACATCTGCGCTTCCCATATGTTGGGATAGTCGAACTGCTGGAAGCCATAGGCCGCATCGGGCGAATCCGCAGTAAGGCGAATGCCCCCCAATACCGGAATAATCAAGTCATACGAATCGGGCACAATTAGTCCCCATTGAATACCCGAGATCCCCTGCGCGGCCGAATCCGCATGTTGGCTGACGGTAAGCGTGCCGTCATACTTCGCAGCAACGGTCGTTTCTAATTCTGCTCTGGTGGAGCCGGCTCCCCAGGTTTGCCCGAAGGTCGTATGCCCTTTCTTGATAGCCGAACTGGAAACAGAGGAGTTATTCCACAGATTCGTTAAAGACAGGTGACGAATTCCCGTTAACGGGCTGCTATTGCCAAGTGCCAGGCTGACGCTGCCGTAGGTAAAGTTTATGGCCCCTGTGCTTGAATTCAAAGTGACCAGCGCACTGCTGGCGGAAGCGAATCCATTAAGCATGCCGAATACAAGGATCAATGCCATGCATGCCACCAATTGCCTTTTGACATGAAATTTCATTATGAATCCCCTCTCCTGATACCTGCTTCTCCGTGGTTAAGACTCAAGCAACCTTGTCTGGAAGCTTGCGCTTCCCTCGCTTACGAATACTCCCCACCCCCCTTTCTGAAAATCATATAACCGCGTACTCAAAGCAATCGCATCGTTCACGTAAACCACGCACACCGATCCGTCAAGAAACACGCGGAGTTCGTAATCGGTTCCCGGTAAAAGCTCCACCGGCCTTTCCATGCCTACGACGTAAGGTACATCTCCCTTTCTTGGCCACTGGTCCAGTACAATCCGGTTCCTTCCCGGCTCCAGCCGAATCATATATCCCTGCTCCAGCTGYTCGTCCGCTCGTAAAATAATTCCGCAGCCGCGTGTGTTCGCGCCAAATGCAACATTCACCGTGAGTTTGCATTGCGTAGGCAGAATCCCTGCATAGGCACAGGCAAAGGAGTCTTCAGCCTCAGCGGCGGCTCTTGCCCCATTCAACTCCCAGCGGCCAAGCGCTTCCGTGAAAGAGAATGGCCGCTCACTTGTCCATGCCGCATTTACGGTTTCAGGCACCTTTACCAGCAAGGTTCCGTCGCCCTGCTGAACGATTTCGTGAACGACAAGACTGCCTCCCCACTGCCAAGTGCCGCCATCATGCTCCCCTTCTCTCGTCGGATTCCATCCGAATGCGTATCGCCGCTCTCCGTCGGTCCACGTCTTAGCCGCATAGAAGGCCCGTGTGTCAAAACCATCGTTCTCTGGCGCAATCCATGGGCCCTGCAGCGACTCGCTCATGCGGTAATGGGTCACCGTCCGGTCGGAGAATGTGGAATAGACCAGATACCACCATTTCCCGATCTTGAACAGATCCGGGCATTCGTGGGTTGTGTACAAGTAAGGAGCCCAGAACGGCTCCCTAACCTCCCAGCTCTTCAAATCCTTCGAGGCGCATAAAGCAACGCATCCGCGGCGTTTGGAAGGCCCCTCCTTTAACCGGGCGGCCAGCAGCATCCAATATTCGCCCGCTTCTTCATTCCAGAACACGAACGGATCTCGCCAATCATGCTCCTCATACCGGTCGGCAGGCGCATAAAAAGCATCTTCAGGTATTTTCTCCCAATGAATCATATCACTGCTGACCGCATGCATAACCGCCTGCTGCTTCTTGCCTTGAGCGGGATAATGAAAATTGTTGCCGGTATAGAAAATATGGTACACCTCGCCGACTTTAATCAGACATCCCGTATAGATATAAAGGTCCTGCTCCGTTTCCCCTCCTCTTGAAAGCACCTCGCCATACTCCGTATAGGTTACAAAATCCTTCGTGCCAATCAGAAACCACGGCGTGCCTTCGCCAAACGTTTCCTTATCCCGCCAATCCTTCAAATAAAGCAGCTTGAACTCCCCGTCTTCATGAAACGGTATGACATCCGCCAGCCAGCCATCCTCCGGTTTATAAAAGAAATTACCCATGCTATTCCTTCACGCTCCCTAACACGATTCCTTTGACAAAATACTTTTGCAAAAAAGGGTAAACCAGCAAAATCGGCAGCGCTCCTACAATAATTTGCGCAGCCTTGGATGTTCGCGTGGATATTTGCGACAGCTTGTGAATATCCTCCTGCTTAACCTGCGAGAAATCGAAATTGATAATGATCGTCTGCAAATAGGACGATAAGGGGTAATGCTCCGGTTTATTCATGAGAATAAGACCGTCGAACCAACCATTCCAATGCCCGACGATCGTGAACAAGCCTACGGTAGCAAGTCCAGGCAGGGACAACGGCACATAGATGCTCCACAAGGTTCTTACATGTCCCGCGCCGTCTATAAAGCAGGATTCCTCAAGCTCTTTGGGAAGCCCACGGAAGAAATTGAGCAGCAGAATGACGTTGAACACGGGAACGGCACCAGGAATAACGAGCGCCCAGATCGAATCCAGAAGCCCTGTATTTTTGATGGTCATATACCAAGGTACCAGGCYGCCGCTGAACAGAATCGTAAATACGAAAATCCAGACGTAGCCCGTGCGGAAGCGGAACGATCTCGCTTCCTTGGACAAGGGATAGGCGATCATGATCGTCAGCATCATGTTGATAAAGGTGCCAAGCACTACTCGCTCAACCGTGATACCAAGCGAACGGAGAAATTCCGGCCGGCTTATTATGAAATCATAAGACTTAAGCGAGAAGTCGACCGGCCAGAAGGTTACCTGTCCGGCTGCTACCGCGGCGCTGTCGCTAAAGGAAACCGCCATCACGTGAATCAACGGAAGAAAACATAGGAAAGCCAAAAAAATCAGAAACGATGAATTTACGGCCAAGAACAGGCGTCTGCTCCAGGAAATATGCTGCAAGTTAGTCTCTCCTCTCTAGAAAATTCGGTAATTCGCGAACCGGTAAGCCAGCCAGTAGGACACCGAAATCAGCAGAAAGGAAACGACGGACTTAAACAAGCCTACAGCCGTTGCTACTCCGTACTGTGCATCGTTAAACGCGATCCGGTAGATCATCGTATCCAAAATATCACCGCTCTCGTATACGAGCGGATTAGAAAGATTGAATACTTGGTCAAACCCCGCATTCAGCACATTTCCAAGGCTCAAGGTCACCATTAGTACGATAATCGGCATCATGCCGGGCAGCGTAATATGCAGGGTCTGCTTCCATCTGTTCGCTCCATCCATGACGGCTGCTTCGTAGAGCGTTGGATTGACGCTCGTAATCGCCGCTAAATAAACAATGGTGCTGAAGCCAAACTCCTTCCAAACGTCCGAGAAAATGAGCACCGCCGGAAACCAACGGTTATCTGCAAGAAAGAATATAGGTTCTACTCCGAGCTTACCCAGGAGCGCGTTCACGATTCCTTCTGACGGAGACAGCAAATCGATCAGAATGCCTCCGAGAATGACCCATGATAAGAAATGGGGCAGATAGATTAGCGTTTGTACCCCCCGTTTTATGGATGAGCGGGTAACTTCATTTAACAGTATCGCAATGAGGATCGGTACGAATAATCCTGCAATGATCTTCATACAGGCGATGAAAATCGTATTCCATACCACTTGCCCCGTATTCGGCATATCCAGCACGAATTTAAAATTGTCGAATCYGATCCAAGGAGAACCAAACCAACCGCTGAATATCGTAAACTTTTGGAAAGCGATAACTACCCCCATCATGGGGACATAACAATAAATAAGAACCAGGACAAGCCCCGGCAACAGCAGCAGATGCAATGGCAGCTCCCGCATCCATTTCGCAGCTTTCATTTCTCTCTGTGCACCACCCTTCCAAACGTTTGAAGGGGAGGATGACAATCCTTCATCTTCCCCTTCGCCAAGCTTCAATCTATTTCTCCTGCTTATTGCTTCTGAGAGGATAACCAGTCATTAATTTCTTGCAGAATCTGCTCTCCGCCAAGCTTGTTCCAGTCCTCGACAAAGGTATCAAACTCATCTACCGATGCAGCTCCCATAATGATTTTGGTAAACGTCTCTTTCTCTAGCTTATCTAGCGTAGCCCACTTATCCGTCATGGTCTGCGTCTGCCCTCCGAAAGCCGTCATCAGCAGTCTATCGCCGGTATAGTTATCCATAGTGGCCTCAAAGCCGAAGTATTGGTGCGCAACTGCCCAATTTTCCATATTGCCGGTCTTCAGATAATCAACGGTAGGACCGTATTTATCCGTTTCCGTCAGCGCATCTTTCAGCAGGCTCTCGTCCTCGTTTTTGATGGCTTCCCGCAGCAGCGCCAATGAATCCAGCACGCCTTGATTGGACACACCCGATTGTACGATCGAGAGCCTTGAGGTGTTGATTCGTTCCCCGCCCTCTTCAACCGTAATAAATTGGCCTTCATTCCTTCTCGAGCCATGAACGACTTCTTCGTGCAGGTTCAGCATTTTGACGACCGCTTCCGGGTGCTTGAACCCTTTGCGTACGACGACATATCCGCTGGCCGAGAATCCTGCGCTTGCCTTAGTCGGCGTTTCGTCTATCGATGGCACGGGAAACGGCTTCCATTCCATGCCTGGGTTTTTCTTAACGGCATCGTAGAACACATACGGATTCCAATTGGCTCCAAATGCCATGCCAAACTTGTTGGCGGCAATGTCTTCTGCCACTTTGTTGCTGTCCTTTACGCCGAATTCCCGATCCAGCTGACCGCCTTTATACATTTCCTGCAGCTTCGCAAGCGCTTGCTTCATCTCCGGCTGAACGGAGCCATAGCTCACCTTGCCGCTGTCGTCTTTTACCCAGGTTTGGGGATAAGCGTGATAGGCGTTGGAGAATCCGGTAATGGATGTAATCGGGCCGTACAAATAATTGTTAATCGCTATGCCAAACGTGTCGTTCTTGCTATTGCCATCTGGGTCCTTATTTGTAAACGCTTCCGATATTGCAAATACGTCCTCAATCGTTTTGGGCTCGGGCAAGCCTAGTTTTTCCAACCAATCCGTTCGCACCCACAGCAGGTTCGGCTCATAGATCGGGGCATTTACGACCGGAATGGCAAGCAGCTTGCCTCCGAACGTAGCAGAAGCGAGCGCAGCACCTCCATCTCCCATTTGAAGCTCCTTCGTATGGTCGGAAGCATACTTCTCATAAGCTCCAGTCAAATCTTCCAATTGTCCAGCGTCCGCCAGCTGCTTCAGTTGGCTCGCTGATACAGAGAACACCTCAGGCAAGCTTCCCGATGCAATCGATACGTTCAGCTTTCGGTTATATTCACTGGCAAGAGCCGTCCAGTCATGCACAACCTTTATGCCAAGCAGACTCTCATATTCCCGATACCAAACGTTATTGTCGATACTGTCGCCTTGCGGATATGTCCACGTTTGTTCTATTGGACGTGCGATATGAAGCTCAACGGGCGGATCATATTTCTCGAACGGATCTCCTTTTTCAATTGATTCTCCTTGAGATGCACCCGGCTGCGACGTTCCGTCCGTATTCACCGGCTTCTCATTCGCTCCGTTACTGCAGGCCGTAAGAACAAGCGTAAAAACCAGCACGCTTGTCAACAGCATACTAAAGCTCTTTTGTTTCATATACTTACCCCCTATGATCATATACAGATGCTTCATCCCGCTCTGTTAGCCTAATTATAGGTCTTTCTAATCCGTGCTCTCTACTCGCCGATTTTCACTTTCGATTATCCTTTTTGGATATCTCATGCCGGTCCCTATACTCCTGAGGAGTCAAATTCGTTTCTTTCTTAAAAAAACGGTAGAAGGATTGCTCCGTCATGAAGCCGATAGCTTTGGAGATATCCTGAACGATCATCTGCCCTTGCGATAGCAGCGTTTGCGCTCTCGCCAACCGAGCGTCCGTTATGAAATCGGTCAGAGATTCGTTCGTGATTCTTTTATATAACCTCGTTAAATAATAAGGATTGTAGCCGACTACCTCGCCAATGCGGGTTAAAGATAAATCACCTGCCAGATTATGCTCTACATACAATTGGACATGCTTGATTAAATCATCTTCCTGATAAATCTGGTCGTTATGCTTCTGCTCGAACAACCTCTCCGACAGCAGCGACAGATAGTCATCCGCCTCGTCCCAGGAGCGGTGCGCATCGTACCTTGCCAGCTTGCTCATATCCATCGTCGTGCTTATTTCGGCATGCAAGCCCCAGCGGTTCATATAGGATAGAAAGAGAGAAACGAGAGAGTAATAAACTTCCAGCTTCATAAGGTCATCCGCTTTCATAGCTCCTCCAACCAACCCCATAAGTTTGCTGTACTCTGTTTGGAAATGTTGTCTTTGCCCGTTCTCCAAATAAACCGCTAATGTACCGAGTTTCTCCAGCTGGCTTCGAACTTCATGGGTTTGGACCTCCATTTCCGGATATCCCCCTTTGGAGCCTTGCCCATCCAATAAAATCAGCTCTTTACCCATGCCCAGCCCCCGGCCGAGCAATCGTTTCAATGCACTAAACTGCTCCGGGGCTTGTTCCCACGACCTCATTTCTCCAGCCGCTGCAAATGAAACGCTAAGCTTAAGCAGCTGCTTGCAAGCCATTTGAATCGTCTCGATTGTGCCTTGGACGAATCGGACCGTCCAATTCTCTGCTTCGCCGCGATCCAGCGGTTGAAGAATCAATAGCAGCTTATTTCTCTCGTAACTCACTGTTAAGCAATTTGTCGATTTACCGAAATACTCTTCGGCTATGTTCTGGATCGCATACAGCATAAGATCCCTATCCCCGTTGCTAAACTCATCATGCCAGTCGTCTACCCGTCCGATAACTAGCAGCACCTTGCCCTTCGCGCTAAGCGGGATTTGAAGCTCTACGAACCTTTGTTCCAGCTTCCTAAGCGAATCCGGATCTCCTTGAATGACGTCCAGCATGTAGCCATTCAGAAGCAAAGGCCTCGCAAGTTTTATTTGGCGCTCCGCATTGCGAATCAACTGCTTGGATTCCACTGCCTCAAATAATTGAGCAGCAGCCTGCTCTACCGACCGCAAAATGGCATCATGGCCTTCCGTTTTCAGAAGGTAGTCCACGCCGCCGTTGCGCAGCACCTGTTGAATATAATCAAAGTCGTCATAACYGCTCAAAAATATGATTTTGCACCAAGGCCATTGCCTGACAATCTCCTTTTGCAGCTCGAGGCCATCCATTCCCGGCATTCGAATATCAGAAAGAACGATATCCACTTTCATTCGGCCAAGTACATCCATAGCTTCTGCGCCGGAATAAGCACCGAACACCTCCATTTCCAGCTTGCCTGACTGGCTGAACAAATCTAGCAGACTCTCTACGATCAATCGCTCATTATCGACAATTAGCAGCCTAATCATGTTCAATCCTCCTTCATCCTACGAATGATGATCTGCGTCTTTAATCCGCCCAACTCGCTTCGCGAAACGCTTAAACCGCAATTCTGCCCAAATTTCAATTGCAGCCTGCGATGCACGTTAAGTATTCCGGTCGTCTCCATGGCACGGTCAGATGAAGCCAGCGATTTCTGCAAACGAAACAATTGTTCCTCATCCAGTGAATCGCCGTTATCCTCCACTTCGATATGCAGCTCGATCGCTGTGGCTTCGCGAAACCGAATTCGCAGCTTTCCGCCGCTGATCTTGTTCTCGAGCCCATACATATAAGCATTTTCAATTAATGGCTGCACGATTAGGCGCGGGACCATGACTCTCTCCCAAGCTTCCGGCACCTCGCCAAGCTCAACCTCAACCGTACCGGAGAAGCGGATCTTCTGAATTTCAACATAGGAAACGGCATGATGAATCTCCATTTTGAGCGGAACGCTTTCCGCTCCACTGCGGGTAATGAACTGGAAGTAGCTTCCTAAATGATGGAACATCCGATCCGCCAGCTCATGTTCCCTCATCCTCACGAGCCCCTGCAGAATAAAGAAACTATTATAAAAAAAATGAGGGTTAATCTGCGATTGCAGCTGCTTTAGCTCGGATTGCTGGGACCGAATTTGCTGCTCATACACTTCATGAACAAGCACTTGTATGCGCTCAAGCATATTGTTGTATTGATTGTAAAGATAATGAAACTCGTCTTGGTTCCGATGATAGACCCTCACGGTCAGGTCACCTTTCTCGACCTTGCGAAATGATCCGATCAACCGCTTAATGGGCTTATGAATAAGCCTGTGTATCCAATACGAGAAAATAACGGTTAACAGCAAGGAAACGAATGAGACAATCCATATCCAGTCGCGATGCTTGTTAAGCGGCTGAAGCACCGTCTTCGCCGGAACGAATACAGCAAGCGTCGTATCCAGCACGGATGAATACTCATGCGCGACGAAATATGAAATGCCATTCAAATCCAACATGAATTGCCCCGGCTCAAGCAGCGCTTCTCCATGCTGTGAACGAAGCGTATCGGTAAACTCCTCCAGCAGCTTTCCCTCAATGCCAGAGGAAACTTGCCACCGCAGATCAGCGTTCACCCATGCTGCGCCTCCACCTTGCTCGCCGCCAGCCATGCTGGAGAGCGTGCGTTCAATCTCTGGCAAGGAAAGCTCGATCTCCATGGCCAACACAGGCTGTCGATTCACGTATACCGCATCCGGATATACTCCGCTTAGAAGCAGTCGGTTCTGTAGGCTGAAGATCGGGGAGTTCATATTGACCGGATCGAGAATGGCATTCAGTTCTTCCTCCGGAATCGTGTCATCGTAATTGTTTGCATTTATGCTCCTACCCAGAGCCGGTATATAGAGCTGCACGTTCTTCACGAAAGGGCTGGAGCTTTTGAGCAAATAGAGTTTGTTTTTCACCGCTAATATCGTACGGGAACGTTCAAAATCATTTAGTCTCTCGGCTACCGTCCCCAGCGTCAACAGGTCATCATCGTTCACATATTCCAGCTTTAGTCTCGTCAGCCGAGCCAGCTCGGTTTCAAGAGACGTCATGTAAAAGTGGACGCGAGAAGCCATTGACTCGGATATTTGTTTCTGAACGACGTCTTGGCCGGATTGATTCATCATGAGGCTGGAAACGTAGATGGGAATGATCATAAGCAAAAAGGACAAGACGAGTTTCGGATAAATTGTAAGCGATTTCATTATTTTTATCATCAGGTTTCCCCCCTCGTAGTTCGCTAACTAAATCATACCTCGTCCGTCTTCCGGGAGACAACAAAAAGAGAGGCAATAAGCCCCTCTTACATCTCAAGCATAAAACGGATAACCTGATCCTCGAAGCCGGGTAACCGCTCATGCAGGAAATCCGGATAAATCTCCAATTGCTTGTTTGAAATAATCTTATTGTAAGCAGCGAACTGTGTAGAAGGAGGGCATACCGTATCCAGCAGACCGACGCCCATCATAACCTCGCCACGGATTCGCTCCGCCAAATGCTGGACATCGATGTAGCCAAGTCTCGTAAATATTTCATCTTCCCTGAGATGCTGAGGGTCGTGATGACGGAAAAAGGTTCTTAACTCCTCATAAGCATCCCTTGCCAGATCCATTTCCCACACCCGCTTGTAATCGCTCAAAAACGGCACACTAGCTGCAATCCGATTCAGCCTGGGCTCCAACGCTCCACATGCCAGCGCAAGTCCGCCACCTTGCGAACCTCCAGTTGCGCCAACGCGGCTCGCATCTACTTCCGGCAGCGCCATGACGATACCGGCCAATTGGGCCGTATCGAGGTAGATATCACGGAACAACAACCGGTCGGGATGATCATCCAATCCGCGAATGAGATGTCCCTTATAGGTCGTTCCCTTCACGCCTCCTTTATCCTCAGACAGCCCGCCTTGTCCCCTGCAATCCATTGCTACGATGGAAAAGCCTAAGGACGCGTAAATTAGTTTATCCGCCCAATCGCCGGAATGGTGTGCGTAGCCGTGAAATTGCAAAATTGCGGGATGAGGCTTAACCGCATGCTTTGGCCTTACATATTTGGCATGAATCCGAGCCCCACCTACACCTGTGAAATAAAGGTGAAAGCAGTCGGCATACGGAACCTGAAACTCGCTCTCGACGAGTTCGAGCTGCGGATCCAGCGCTCTCATCTCTTTAAGCGCATTATCCCAATAATCGTTAAAATCCGAAGGACGCGGATTACTCCCTCCGTAGGTCTTCAATTGATCGAGCGGCATATCAATAAGCGGCATGTCTATCATCACCTCTGGAATTTTTTAAACGCATTCATATGTTTCATGTAGTACAATATTAACAATCAACTTTCATCTTCATTCCGAATTTACGGCATATCATCACTGAATTCAATAGAAAAATATTGAGTAGGAGGTAGTATTATTTTGCTTAGAACAAATTACGGATTTCGATATTCGGATCAATCTAATCCTTTAATGGCTATTCGAACGATCGGCTGGGAAAGCACCGTGAACGAAAGCTATAGTTGGAACGGATTGGCGCGTGACGATAAGTTTGTGGTTTTTCAATATACACTCTCGGGTGAAGGACACTTGGTATACGACGGCAAACATTACACCGTACCTAAGAACCACGGTTTTTTTGTTCGAATCCCAGGCAATCATCAGTATTACTACAGTTCGGAATCCAAAACGCCTTGGGAATTCATTTTTTTAACCGCGACAGGCACGCATGTTTTTGCCCATTGGAACGAAATCATCGAGACCAACGGGCCTGTCATTTCCTTAAAACCGAATGCACAGCCGATCGCCATGCTTTGGGAGATGATGCAGAGCGCCAACGAGAAGACATTGCAGGATAAATACGACATCTCCGTTCGCCTCTATGAATGGATTGTCGCCTGCCACCGAATCATCGATGGCAAACCTGAAGCTGGTCAACCCGTTCCTGCTTCGGTATCCGCAGCAATAAAATTTATGGAAGGCCAATATCATAGATTCCTTACGCTGGAAGAAATCGCAGAGGCGGCAGGCACTTCCAAATATCATTTTTGCAGACTTTTTGTCAAAAGTACCGGCGTGACTCCTATTCACCAACTGACCAAAATTCGCATTGAGGAAGCCTCAAAGCTGCTTCGTCAAACAAATCAGTCCGTAGCTGCGATTGCCGCCGCCACCGGGTTCGATAACAGCAGCTACTTCGGAAAAGTATTCCGCAGGATGATGGGGGATTCTCCGCAGCAATTCCGGGATAACACGGGCGACGACATTCCGGCTAACCATCTCTTCATCGATTGATTGGAATGTCCAACACTTTCGGATTGATGAGCAATATTGTTAGACTATCGTGAAAAGATATTGCTATTTACTCCCTCCCTATATGGATCTATGATTATTCCCGAGAGGAATTATAGAGCAATTATTTTATACGGAGGTGTTTGCAATGTTAAAAATAGCAATGATTGGCGCAGGCAGTATCGGCTTTACCCGCAGATTAATTATGGATCTCATGGCCGTTCCGGAGTTTCGTGATACGGAATTCCGGTTAATGGACATCGATAAGGAAAATCTGGACATGGTGACCACGCTCAGTCGGCATATGCTTGATATTAATGGACTGAAGTCGGTTACCCTTGTGCCTACGATAGACCAAAGAGAAGCGATTAAAGACGCTGATTACGTCATTTGCCTAGCACGCGTTGGGGGGCTTGAAGCTTACCGGCACGATATTGAAATTCCTTTAAAATACGGCGTCGAACAATGCGTTGGGGATACCTTGGGGCCGGGAGGCATCTTCTTTGCTCTCCGTACGATTCCGGTGCTGCTTGACATTGCCCGCGACATGCGAGAGCTAGCTCCCGATGCACTGCTGCTCAATTACTCGAATCCTATGGCCATGAACACCTGGGCCGTTCGCCGCGCGGGCGGTGTACGAGTCGTAGGATTATGTCATGGCGTACAGCACGGCCATGAGCAAATCGCCGAAGCGCTGGGGCTGCCGCAGGAGGAATTGGATCAGGTTTGCGCCGGCATCAACCATCAGACATGGTTCGTCAAACTTACCCATAAGGGGCAAGATATGCTGCCAAGGCTGCTCGAAGCGTTCGAAAACCATCCGACACTTCCGCAAACTGAACCCTGCCGTATTGACGTCCTACGACGGTTCGGCTATTATTCAACCGAATCAAACGGACATTTAAGCGAATACTTGCCGTGGTACCGCAAGAAATCGGCGGACATGGATAAGTGGATAAACGATAAAGAGTGGATCGGCGGAGTGACCGCAGGTTATTTAGAGCATTGCCGAACCCGTCTGGAGGATTATAAAGCGATGTATCCGAAGTGGTTAAGCGGGGAATTAGAGTCAATTCCACTCGGCCAGCGTTCGGAGGAACACGGTTCTTACATTATTGAGGCACTGGAGACCGGCCGGGTATACCGTGGGAACTTTAACATTGAGAATAAGGGACTGATCACTAACCTACCGGATCATAGTACGATTGAAATTCCGTGTTACGTAGACCGGAACGGTATTGCGCCTACCTGGATTGGAGATCTCCCACTTGCTTGCGCGGCTACCTGCCGTGCCAGCATCAGCGTTCAGGAGATGGCCGTAGAAGCTGCTCTAACCGGTAATCGCGAACTGGTGAAGCAGGCCGTTCTGCACGATCCGTTAACGGCAGCCATTTGCAGTACCGAACAGGTATGGAGCATGGTTGACGAAATGCTGGACGCACTAGCACCTTGGCTGCCCCAGTTCAATGGAGAAAACCGCACCTGGGTTGACCTTCCTCAGCCACAAACCCTTAATAAATCATTCGTTTAAGTTCTAATCTATTGCTTCATATTTTATATCTAACCTAAAAAAGAGACCGACTGTTCATTCAATGCGAATGAACAGTCGGTCTGTTTCATGCGATAATCCTTTGTCTACTTTCCGCTATACATTCAAGCTTCCGTCGGTGACAAAACGTTATTTAACTTACCCTATGCTTGGACTATACGTATTGAACCACGATCTCACATAAGAAGCATCTATTTTGTTCCTGGTATTTGCGGACTTGTTGATTTGACGAAGGTGATCTTTTTTAATTTTGTTTCTGAATCTAGATCTGTTGCGGAGACGGTGCATGATGCGCCTTCATGTTTTCGAGTACAGCAGCAGCAGCCAAGCTGCAATGCACATGCAGCCTAGTGTTTTAAACCCTCCACGGCTGCACTCGTGCGATAAATCCGAGTATAGTCATTTGTGGACATGCCACCCATATTGATTCTACAAAATATGCTCTGCTGGATACCGCGAATCCAATTTTGTTTTCTGCACCAACCTTGCTTTGCTTATCGGATCGTCCATGAACCGGCAGCAGATCTATGATCTACTGCCGGTTTGTTGTTATGAACGAAATGAACTACTTATAGATTAAATTAGGATACTTGCACATTGCACGTCACTTATTTATTACCTAGATGTTGCGCCAAACCGATTAGAAGTCCTCCCTTTTCACGAATGTAGCAGAGCCGATACGAGTCCTCGTACTGAACCACTTCGCCAACGATCTGAGCACCATGATTTGTGAGTCTGGATACCAATTCGTCAATGTCTTCGACGGTGAACATGACGCGTAGATAACCAAGAGCATTCACGGGAGCAGTTCGGTGATCTGAAATAGTAGGCGGGGTGAGAAATCGCGAAAGTTCAATTCGGCTGTGGCCATCTGGGGTAACCATCATAGCAATCTCTACACACTGCGAACCCAGCCCGGTTACGCGACCAGCCCATTCCCCTTCGACAGTAGCCCGTCCTTCGAGCTTCAAGCCAATTTCCTCGAAGAAAGAGATTGCGTCATCAAGGGATTCTACAACGATGCCAACATTGTCCATTCTTAGTAATTTGTTATTTTCCATCGTTTTATCTCCTTATGTGCACAAATTTATTACCGATCATCTTGATATTTATTCTAACAAACTTTACTAATTCCTTTTCGAACTGTTCCCGAATTGCTGCAGATTAATCGTTCCAATTAAACTCTTCGGAGATAAATGGCGGAATGTTCATGAACATCGCTGCCGTTCCCGGTCCGGCAACCGCAACGCCGCGAGTCCACCATATCCCTGACAACGCCCGTAATAACCCCTAAAAACAACAAGAGCACCCAAGGGCTGACTTGACTGCTCGCCTCCAGATGGCCGGCAAACGCTTCGCCTCCGGTTAGCGGCGCTATAAGGACGAGGCCGACCGGCCCCGAATAAATATTAATCGCCTTCAACGTCATGCTATTGGCGATGACGGGTGTGAACAGCATGCTGACGGTCATGCCAAGCATTGCGAGCAATAGTAAGTTTCCCCACTATACAGCCTGTTAGTTCAATAAAAAGGCAACCGACCATATTTGACCGGTTGCCGCGTTGGATATTTAATTCCGCTAACGTTCTCCGTTAGCGGAATGAGCAATATGACTTAAATTATTAAAACTTACGTTTTTGATAGGGGAGACCTTCGCCATTTTCACAGTAGGATTTGAGACTATAAAGAAAAATTGCCCAGTTATAGTTACAGGAACGATAAAATGGCGTTATTTCTTTCCAGTTCTTATGACGTAACGTAATAAAAGTCTTCCCGTTCTTCTCTTGAATATCAAAAGAAATAATCGTTCCAATCCATTCTGGATCTGAATCTATACACTGCCAAACGACTTTTTTGTTTGTGATTAATTCTTCTATTCTCATCTTCGTTATGTCATTGCTGCCGAATCTAAATTCATTAATAAAACCAATCTGATTATGAATAATGAGTTCATTGGTCCATATTTCTGACAGCCCAACAGCGGTGGTTAAAGCTTCATACACCTTTGACGCTGGAACATGTACGGTTTGCAAGTGCTCGATATTTACCATGTCTTGCTCCTTTCTAACTGAATATTTTATGTTTGATGCTTATGATGATGAAAGTGAGTATGGGACATGCTGGCGAATGCTCTCTCAGTTTACATTCAGGATAATGTCCTTTAGTTCAATCAGAGTCTTGATTCGATAGCTGGCCTGTGAGAAGTCATGTGTTTTTGTGAAGTCGTTATGGACAATAGCACAGTCGATACCAGCCGCTACGGCAGAATTCAACCCTCTGTTTGAATCCTCTACAACCAGGGTCTCTTCTTTGGTAGCTCCGAAGCGCTTTAGGCCGGTCAAGTATGGTTCCGGGTGAGGCTTGGCGCGTTCGTAGTCTTCGCGAACAAGGACGAATTCCATGAATTGTATAATCTGGCGCTTTTCATGAATAAGTTGAAAATCCTCACGTTTTGCAGTCGTCACGATGGCCATGCGGACGTACTTTGACAGTTCGGCTAGCGTTTCAACTACGCCTTCAATCTCTATGGCTTCTGTTCTAAGATATTCCTGATAATAGACGTTGCGGACCTCACGCTGCTTGCTGATGGWCTGTTCATTAATACCTGCCGCCCTAGCTTGTGACCAAGTGCCAAATGACTGGGTCATGTCGCGGAGGTATTGATCTTTATCCAAGGTAAATCCAATGTCAGCCAGAGCGCGTTCTCCCGCTTTGTAATACCAGAATTCAGTATCGACCAGAACACCATCATGATCGAAGAGTATGTACTTTTTCATTGTTTCGTTCTCCTTTGTCAGCTGCGGCAACCATGCGTGCCATCACGCATGAACCCTCCATTTCTTATTGTCCTCCGGTCCTCTGGATCTACTAAATAATAGAATGGGGAACGTGATCCGACCCAAGGCCCCTTCGAATATAAATATGACCGGCTCAATTATACCATATATTGTAACTAACTTGCCCGTCTAACTTAATATATCGTGCATTTTCGGGGATCACAGGGCTGTATAAAAGTACTTGTTGTCCGGCAATTGTTTCGACTAACCTTGGCCACCTGTTGCTAACCTAAAGCAGCCTAACATTGAAGTTAGGCTGCTTTGATTTTATGGATTCAATTACTTGGACTTCCCGGTTCTTCTATTAGTCTGAATATAGACGATTTTATCTTCGTTTCCGGCAAACCCCATCATCCTTTTTTTCCTTACTCATTAAAAGAGAATAGACCGCCTTGTCTTGCATCAAGCAGAAGACTCGGGCTTGCGAAAGGCGGCCACGATCGTCAGCAACAGCAGCGGCAATAGATACGCGGCTCCCGTCCAGAGGGGATGAATCGACATTATAAAGCTGCCCCACTGCGTTGCGCCGTCGAACGTAACAAGCCCCATTAGAAATCCGGCCAAAGCCAGCGGCATGACGATGGCCGAGCTTTCTTTGAGACCGAACAACCCGCTTACGAACAAGCTGAGGACGTACAAAGTAACCGTTACCTTCATGTATGAGCCGAGAATGAGCGACATCCCGATAATCGATTCGATTCGTTGGATGACTTCCTGAAATTCAACCAGCCTGGCCATGTTGAAGAGCACGTAAGGCCGATCTCCCGCATAGGCGCCAAATACCATAATCGAGCAAATCGTCGCCATGCATAATGTGAATATGTTAAGGCCTAACGAAAGCATCAGCGCCTTCGGCACTCGCTTTCTTTGACTGCGCTCCACGAACGGAATCAGCATACCGAACAAAAAAACTTCCGAGTAAGGAAAACCGAACGTGAAATACGCGCCATGCAAGACCGGCTTTAATCCCTTTGGCAATACGGGAAGCAACTGCAATGGATTATAATCGGGTATAGCCAATAGCAGGATGACGATAATGAAGAACGAAGTCAGCAGCATAATAAGAGTAAACATTCTGGCCATAACCTCCAGTCCTGCCCTCGCCGTCAACGCGGCTACGAGAAAAACAAGGATGGTAAAGACGTATATCGGCGTCTCCCTTAACATAGAGCTCACCATAAACAAGCCGACGTCCATGACGATGCCCGACTGCTCTTGCAGAATAAAGCTTATCGCCAGCAGTCCGATAACGACCGTCATGACGTTGCCGACGAGTTTCCGGCTGTACTCGACATAATTCAATCCTGGAAACCTGTTATGAAGAAAAAGCAGCATCATTAGCATCATATAGCCAAGCGCTCCGGATACCAACAACGAAATCCAGGCTCCATTGCCGGCTTTGCCGATGAGCGGACCGGGAATATTGATAATGGAAGAGCCTGTCATGTATACGAAAAACAGCACGCCCAATTGAAAATGGCTGATTTTTTGCTTATCCGTTTCCATACTGGGCGCTCCTCCTTCGTTAATGCGGCGATGCTACCATTTTACGCCTAACGTCGCTTCAACCTGCTTCGCTGCTTCGCCAAGCGCGAATTCGACGATGTCGTACATGTCAAACCAATCGCGGTTTACAACGTAATCGATCCCCATATACAGACAGCCCGCCACGATAACGGCGTACACTCCTTTTTCCCGTCTCGTTATTTTCTTCCTTAGCGTTACGCCGTCGTATAGCAGCATCCCGCCAACAGCTGCAATCACGACAATCAGACGCTCCCACATTCGGTTTCCCCCCGTTATCCGATCACTAGTAAGCCGGCCGGCTCTTGATCGTGCCACCGGTAACCAATTTAAGTTCGACTTGGATATCGAACGGTAGCTCGGCGAACTGCTCGTCCCAATTTTGCTTAAGCGATTCCCACTTTTTCGGATTTTTTCTGTATATGCTGTTTCCGATTCCGATTACGTCCAATTTTTGTTTTTGAACGAATGCGATCGAGTCGATTGCCTGTTTTTTGAGCGCTTTCTCTACGGCAGCGACAAATTTCCGCTCATCCTGAATCGTTTCGATTCTCGAGCATCTCAGCTCGGTAATCGCAATCTCGCCTCGCATCTTCACGGCAACCTTTATTTCGTCACCATTTACGATCGGCTTCGTCTTCACATGCAGGGACAATACTTCAGCCGTTTCTTTGAACCCTTTCAGCCCGGGACACGCAATCTGGGCGACGCCTGCTTTATACTCGTTGCGCAGCATGACCAGACCCTCCACTTTGCTGGAAGGCAGCACGGTTTTCATTACGCCATCCTTCAACAAAGCGAGCCCTGCGGCAGAGAAAATATCTCCGGATTTCTTGTTCTCGTATACATAGGCTACGACGGCATCCGGATGCGCCAGACCCTCCACTTTGCTGGAAGGCAGCACGGTTT
>NZ_JBFRGE010000092.1:0-22373 GCF_052115185.1 Paenibacillus sp. 2TAB19
GCTTCTCGGCCGTTCAAATCAGTCTATTTAACTACGATATCGTAAATCCGCCCGGCAAGTTCGTAGGGTTAGAAAATTACTTCGTCTTCTTGAAGACATCGACGTTCTGGCTTGCGTTGAAGAACACTTTTATCATCTTCCTGTTGTCCGTCGCGTTAACGTTCTGGGTTCCGATCGTTCAATCGCTTTTCCTTAGCGAGATTCGCAAGGCGAACGCGGTGTATCGGGTGCTGTATCAGATTCCGAGCATTCTGCCGGTCGTGGCAGGCGCGCTGCTGTGGAAGTGGATGTACAACCCCGATAGCGGGCTGTTCAATTACTTGCTGGGCAAAATCGGCCTCGGGCCCTACGGCTGGCTGAACGATATCGCTATGACTAAATTCGCAATTGTGCTGCCAGGGTTCTTTGCTAGCGGCGGAATTGGAGTGTTGCTATACTACGCCGCGATCAAGTCGATCCCTTCGGAATTATTCGAATCGGCCAAGATCGACGGCTGCGGCCCATGGCGCCGTATTATGTTCCTCGTGCTTCCGAACATTCGCTTCGTCATCCTAATCCAGTTCATCTCGTTTATGTCCGGTGCGCTGCTCGCGTTCGATAATATCTTCATTCTTACGAGAGGCGGTCCTGCGGATGCTTCGTTGGTCGTGTCCTTGCTTATCCAGCGTTCCGCCTTCGAGCAATCGAACTTCGGCATGTCGGCAGCGCTATCATTCTTCATGTTTCTTGTCATTGCCGTGCTGACGGTCATTCAATTCAAGCTGCAGAGGGAGGAGAACTGATTCGCATGAAACCTAACCGCATCTCAGAGAAAGGCGAGAAGGGACTCACTGTCACCGCCTATGTCGTGACGATCTTTTTCCTCGTGTTCGGCACGCTGCCTCTCGTGTGGCTGTTCCTCACTTCCATCATGGACAACGAGTCGATTCAATCTGCTACGCCAAAATTTCTTCCGGACGTGCCTCATTCCATTACCGTCACGTTAGATTTCACGGGCGTCGACAGCGAGGAGGAGCTCTTCTACAAGAAAGAAGCGATGGAGGCGATCTGGTTCCCATGGGCGTCATTAATTCGCAACAATATCGGCGAGATTATCGTGAAGGGGACGAAGGACGGCAAGAAGCTGTTCCGGGCCAAGACCACTTCGGCTCAATTCTATGTGGGCCAGATGTCCATCGTTCCTACTCGCATCGTCAACGACAAGGTGATGAAGCTGAAGCTGGCAACCATTGCGGAGAGGAAGCTGAGCGACTTCGTATGGTATGGATCGGATAGCAAGCCGGCCAAGGCGCAGGCCCTTTCCTCTGATCATGAGGTGGCGAAGCTCTATGGCGATTTTTTCTTATCCCATGACGTGTTAGCCGGGAAAATAACAAGCATCGAGCATTCCCGTAATTCGCTGAGACTGTTCGACAGCTTCGCAAGCTTACAGCAGATAGCGTTCGGGAAAGCGGGCGATCTTGGGTTCTACCGATACTTTATTAACAGCGGAACCGTCACGTTCACCGTCATCCTTTGGCAATTGATCTTCGCAGGTATCGGCAGCTACGCCTTGTCCCAACTCATCCGCAGCAGCCGTCTGAGATTCACGCTATTGATGTTCTTCCTGGCGACGATTATGATTCCGGGGGTATCGATCCTGATTCCTCAATATATTCTGATTAAAAACTTGCATCTGAGCGACTCCTTGTGGGCCATTATTCTGCCGCATTTCGCATGGGGCTTCGTGATCTTCTTGTTCAAGGGTTTCTTCGATCAACTGCCCAAGGAATTGCTGCAGGCGGCACGGATCGACGGGGCGACGGAATTCAGTATTTTCCTGCGGATTGTCATACCAATGTCGATCCCTGTGTTCACCATTGTGGGGGTCATGACCTTCGTGCCCGTATGGAATGAATTCATGTGGCCTTATATTGTAACGAAATCGCCGGAGCATTGGACGTTCCCGGTCGCGATGAACGATATGCAGCAGACGACAGACCGGAATACGATCGTACGGCCTAACCTGATCAGCGCGAGCGGCATTCTCTCTCTGATCCCTCTATTGATCTTGTTCATTTCCACGCAACGTTACGTTGAGAAAGGGATTAATTTCACAGGAATTAAGGGCTAATAATCACATGAAGGAGCAGAGGTAAATGAGAAGCTACGAGGTTGTCATATACGGAGCGACACCAGGCGGAATCGGCGCAGCGCTCGGAGCGGCGAGACAGGGTCGGCGGACATTGCTCCTGGAACCGACGGATCATCTAGGCGGAATGCTGACAAGCGGGTTAGGAAGAACCGATATTCTTTCCCATGATGCATTCGGTGCCGTATTCCGTGAATTTGCCGATCGTGTGCATGTGTATTATCTTGAACGATACGGCGAACAATCCGATCAGGTCAAGGAATGCAATAAGGGATTATTTTTTGAACCTGCAGTCGCTAAGCGCATCCTGCAGGAGATGACAAGCAAGGAAAATCTTCTTCAGATCCACATGAGCGCGGAGCTGAAGGGAGTCCGAGTAGAAGGCAACCGCTTGCTGGGCATACGAGTACAATCGGATGCAGAGGAATGGGAGATCGAAGGCAATGTGTTCGTGGACGGGACTTACGAGGGTGATCTAGCTGAGATGGCAGGTGTACCATATCGACTGGGACGTGAATCCCGGGATGAATGGAACGAAGAATATGCCGGAAAGCTGTACATGAACTTCGACGAGTCCAAGGAAGTTTATCCCGGCAGCACAGGCGAGGGGGATGACCGGATACAAGCCTATAATTACCGATTATGTCTAACCCAAAACCAGGATAATTTCATTGCGATTACTAAGCCTCAAAGGTATGAGCGCGAAGACTACTCCTCGCTAGCAACCGATGTTGCTGAGCAACGCGTCAAGTCCATTCGCGATGTGATCAATATTCTGACCGTTCCTAACGGCAAGACAGACTGCAATAACCACCATTATTGCATGTGTTCGACAGACCTCCCGGAGGAAAATACGGTATATGTCGATGGAGATCGCGAGACGAGGGAGCAATTCGCCAAGCGTCAGATTCAATATATTCAAGGGCTGCTTTGGTTTATTCAGCACGATGAGGAGCTGCCGGAGCCATTTCGCAAAGATGCGCAAAGCTGGGGTTATGCGGCAGACGAGTTTACCGATTACGATAATTTTCCCCCGCAACTTTATGTGCGTGAGGCCAGACGGATTCAGGGAGAATATACTTTTACGGAAAATGATGCAAGGCTTGCTCCAGGCTTGGAGCGTGCGCCGATTCAGTTCGACAGCATCGCTATCGGGGATTACCCCATAGATTCTCATGCGGTGAAAAAACGCGAGCCGGAAGGTCAAAATAAAGCGCTTGAGGGGTTTCTCGGTCTCAATTGGCTTTCGGAGATCTATCAGATTCCATTCGGTGTTATCGTCCCGCAAGAAATTGACGGCTTGCTTGTCCCAGTCGCCGTATCGGCAACGCATATGGGCTTCGGAACCATTCGGATGGAGCCATGCTGGATGCAGCTCGGCTTTGCGGCAGGCATAGCTGCAGACCTTGCGATTACAAGAGGCACGGAAGTGCGACATGTGCCGATCGATGCCTTACAGATCAGCTTGCTTGACAGAGAGCAGCGTATTACCTACTTTGAAGATGCGGCTTGGGATCATCCTTCGAGGCGGGCAGCGGAATACTTTGGAACGAAGGGGTTCTACACTAGTTATGCAGCCGCATTGGACGATCCGATGCCTCTATCCGAGGCATCTAAGCTTATCTCGTGGGTACGCACCTTATCCGGATGCCGCGTCTTGCCCGTACTTCCGGCGACGGACCGCCTCATTCCTGTCGGAATGGATATGGGGCCAAGACTGCCCATGGAGGAAGCAGACCCACGGGATTACTGGCGTGACCGAACGCTATTAACATGGGCTATGATGGTTCAATGGATAAGAGTTGCTTCAAGAGTGCTTGGCATCTCCGCCGGGGAGGACCCGGATAAGAAGCTTAACCACGAGTCTAGCGTCACTAGAGGAACATTCATGTACCGCCTTTATAAACTCATTCGTGAGGTTCAGCAAGTTAGCGGATAAGGAGTATTCATTTGAGAGAATCCGGTAGATGGTTAGGAAAAAGCTGGGCCACTCTTGGAGAAAGCATCAGCGCGGCTAATGGTTATCAACCGTTGGTGTGTGCCAAAGTCGGTTTTGGGAATATGGTAAATCTCGCTGTCAGCGGTTGTCCGATGTCGGCTGGTGGAGACCGCGACTACGGGGCGACCGTCTATGCGGGCCGATCCTTACAGGAAATGCCTGACTGTATTACGATTTTTGCGGGAACCAACGATTTCAGGCTCGATAAGCCGCTGGGGAACATGGAAGAGCGGGACATTCATACGTTTTGTGGCGCCTACGCGACATTGATCGAGGAGCTGTTAACGCGCAGGCCCGACACCCGTCTGAATTTGTGGACCCCGCTTCAGCGGGATAAGGACGGGTATGATACAACCTTTATAAACAGTGCGGGCTTTCGACTCTGGGATTACGTCGATGCGGTTCGCCATATCGGGGCCTATTATGCCTTACCTGTGCTTGACTTGTATGCTGAAAGCGGAATTACCCGGTTAACTTCGGATTATTTCACTCATGATCGTCTTCATCCCAACGAGGCAGGCTTTCGGCGGATTGCAGAACTGGCCATCCCTTTCCTAGAGCGAATTTGATCGGCAAATGAAGATTAGCATAGAAGTACAATAAATGCATTTGTATAAGATGAGGGTGTCCCAAAAGGACATCCTCTTATTCTATAGGAAGACTCCGCCTTTCACTCTAATAACGAATATTCTATTCTAATGGACACTACGAACGTTTAGCGATCATTTAATGCTCTGTCTATTTGCTAATGGACATCACGAACCGTTACAGGCACTTAACGAATCAAAACGGTACTATATGCCGTCTTAGCGTCGCTTTTGTCCATTAGTGACTCGGTAACCGTATATTGTTAGTTTAAAGCGGCTATTTTGTCCGTTACTCTTAACTGAGAAGTAAGCGAGCGCTCCTAGAGTAATTGGGCGAAGTAGTCGGCGAGCAAAACGCAGCGTTTCTGCTAATATCGACAACTGGAAGTGATCGTTTTTCGCATGATTAGGATCAGAAATATTATGGTTAAACCAGGATCTTCGTCTATGAAACTAGTTATCTGTCTAACACGTCTTAGTTGCAAAAACATATGATAAGGCATCTGTATCGGGAGGTGTAGGTATTGGTTCTCGAGTCTATTAGTCGCGGAGAGAAATTGCAAATTATGAGTTTTAATCCATGCCGTGACGATTTGCAAATAAAAGTAGTTGCCCCAAGAGGGAGACTCGGATTTGCAGGAGCAATGGGACAGCAGGGGCCGGCAGGACCACAAGGGCCGCCGGGAGTTCCGGTACCCGGACTGCTGACTTACTATGATTTTGTTCAAATCCCCAATCCGATGACAGCAGGCGGCCCTGCGATTGTCGTGCTTTCACCGCCAATCGCGCCAGCGACAACAGGGCCTGAGGTGCAAGTCAGTAATCAATTTGTGGAGCTTCGTGGTATAGAAGCGAGCAGCAGAATTGCTTTGACGGCAACCGTTGTATGGAGTTTTTCCTTCGTTACGCTCCCCGCACCGGAGGTGGCCATTGGAACGCAAAGAATACAGTTTAGTTTATTTCGCAATGCGCCTTTGACAGGTCAGCGCATATGCCAAGTCTTAAATGCAGGCAGCGTCACACAAATCAACGTTGAAGGCGACGAGACAATGCTCGTCACGGGGACATTCACAGCCTCATTCACTTGCACAGATTCGGGATTTACAGGCAACACGGTAAACTATTATCTAACGGCAGCTGCAGGTTCATCTTCCGGGTTTAGTTTTGATCTGGATGAAGGTGGTCCAACGGCTATCAATGAATTTATGAATATCAATATCAGTGAAATTCATTTTAGCGGAAAGGTTATCGGATCTAATGCGGTCTAATCAATCTGGAGGTGTAAATCGTGCATTGTGCTCCAAGGCATAAGAGAAGGGTGCTAACCAGAAAATGCTGCAAACGTAAAGTCAAAGTCATTGTCCGCCGAGGACCAAGAGGACTTACTGGCCCGGTTGGCCCAAGCGGCCCCGCTGGACCGGTAGGTCCACAAGGAGTTCCCGGTCCAGCAGGGAGCGGGCTGCTGACCTCCTACAACTTTGTCGAAATTCCGAATCCAATGGTAGCCGGCGGACCGGTCATCACGACTGTCGGACTGCCGGTAGCGCCTGCTACGATTGGGCCTGAAGTACAAGTGTCGGCCGAATTTTTAACGGTAAGCGGGGTTAATGGAGACAGCCGGATCGCGCTTAACGCGACCATCGGATGGAGTTATATGTTCGAAAGCGGGTCTGCTCCCCAATTAGCGGTTGCAAGCCAAGTGATGCGCTTCAGCTTTTACCGCGATGCGGCAATTACAGGTACGTTAGTCGGTACAATCGTAGATGGCGGTACCGTAACGGAAATTAATTTGGTGGGCACGGGTACAACCCAGATACAAGGATTTTTCACATCGACATTTAACGTCACCGATACGGGAGCGGCAGGGCCAACAACGAACTACTTTTTAACTGCGGCAGCTGGACCACCATCAGGCTTTGGCGTCGGCTTTGATGCCCCGCCTGTACCTATAACGAATTTTACTAATCCGGTTATCACTGAGATACATCTTAGCGGAGAGGTTATTGCTCCTAATTAAAAGTCCGCGATTATCGCGGCTTTTTTGTTTTGATTTCAATGATTGACTTGATTGTATAACTCTTATAAAATTTTGCTATGTTAATTTTTAGTTAATGCACTTACTTAAAAGTAAGGGGATGATTTATCAATGATTCATCAGCTCGAATGTCCAGTTGAGACACTCATACATGTTTTAAGCGGCAAATGGAAGCCAATGATTTTATGGCATTTGATTGAATCCAAAAAACGATTCAACGATCTGGAAAAGCTTATACCTGATGTTTCGCAAAAGATGCTTTCACAACATCTCCGAGATTTGGAACGAGAAGGCATAGTCGATAGAACGGTCTACCCTTCTATCCCTCCAAAAGTAGAATATTCTCTTAGTGAATACGGCAAAACATTGATTCCTGTAGCAGAAGTCATGTGTGCTTGGGGAGAAAATCATAATAAGCGGAAGTATGAAGAGTCAGCGTCATAAAAGAGTATCAATGAAATTGCACACGAATTAGAATTCAATCAACTCAAAACAAAAGCTGCCACGGGATTCCGGGCAGCTTTTGTTGTCATGCTTACTTTTAAGTAAGTACCCTACTTTAAAGTGGGTTCTTAACATCATTTGGGAGCGATGCTAAGCTTGAGTTAACCAAATAGTGGGGACATGAAAGAGGAGGAAAGAACAATGAAAATTATTGTTTTTGGAGCGACGGGGAATACCGGGAAAAGAGTGCTGGCACAAGGGATAAAAATGGGGCATGAAATGACCGCATTTGTACGAAATTCTAAGAAGCTTTATGATCAGCTTGGTAATCATTCCGTAAAGCATGTGAAGGTGATCGTGGACGATATTATGGACCCGGTCATCGTCGGAGAGGCGCTCGCGTATCATGACGCCGCTATTATTGCAGCCGGCCATGCGGGCCAGGGAGAAGAGTTTGTTCGTATCGTCGATAACATTATAAGCCAATGTGAATTCCAACCTAGTTTCTCTGGGCGGGTATGGATAATGGGAGGAGCCGGCCTTCTGGATATTCCGTATACCGATTTTATCGGCAACAATCTACCTGGCTTCCCGCCTGAATATAGAAATCACAACCGGAATTTCGAAAGGCTGCAGAAGACAGGGCTCGATTGGTCCATTATGTGTCCGGGAACTATGATTGATGCGAGAGAGCATCCAGAGCCGGTTCATCTACATGTAACAACGGAAATCTTGCCCGTTCCGATTCCGGAGACGATCAAGGAATATTCCGAAGCAGATATAGCCGGTCACTTGTTCAGCCGACTTCAAGAGCTGGATGTAACTTATGACGATGTCGCAATATGTATGCTGGACCATATTGAGCTTGGAGGAGCGTTTAAAAGAAAAAGGGTTGGTCTAGCCTATCAAAGCAATAATACGGTGCATTGAGGAGAAGGGGGTTAATTAGTTTGTTTGGATTACTGCTCGTTTTGCATATATTGGCTTCGATCGCCATAATGGGACCCGCTTTCGTGTTGCCCATCATTCGAAGATCCGCTAGAACCGTCAGCCAGCTGCGCTTTGTTTTTGGTATAACGACCAAGCTTGCCATAATACCTAAGATTGGCGGAACCGTCCTTATTTTAACCGGGGTTTGGCTTATGATCATAACCAAAATGGGTTTATCCCAAATGTGGCTGAATGTATCCATCCTTTTATCGCTGCTTATGATCGTCCTGATTGACGGAATGATTGAACCGCGTATGAAAAAGATCATCAAGATGATCTCTGAAAGTCAAGATCAGGGTAATGAATTACCCGCCGAGTTCGGACTGCTGTTTAAAAAGATCGTACCAATCGAGACGGTAGCACAGCTGCTGATGATTGTCATATTGGTACTTATGGTTGTTAAGCCATTTTAATGATGACGATGAGTGCTACTTGACCACATGATGAACGATAACAGGATCCATACAGTAAACCACTCCCATGTTGAGAGTGGTTTTTACCTATTCCTTGTACTGATCTATGCTGTCTCGCAGAAGCTGGAGTACCATATCTCTCAGCCGGGGCGGGGATAGGACCTGTACATCGGGGCCGAAGCTTATCAGTCTCCGGGTCGTAAACGGAAACTCTTCCAGTGGAACCGGGCCACTCCAATGACCGTCCGTTACCGTATAGAAAAAGGGGTCGTCCTTGGCGAGGCGCGCACCAAAAGAGGTAAACCGAAGTGCCACTTCGGCTGTCTCACGATTATCGGAATTCTGCATCCACTCAGCGAGGGACGGAACTTCGAGATCAACCGGGCCAGTCCTCTCCACGTGTTGAACCCGATCAACCCGAAAGAGGAGCACCTTGTCCTCTTTACGAGCAGGCATGTACCAATAGCCGTTTTCGAAATATATGCCGAAGGGGTACAAGTTGTGCTCCTTTTCCCCGTTGGCTGACCTATAAGCGATTCGGATTTCCTCCTTGGAGATCGCCGCCTCCAAAATTTCCGTCGTCCAAGGTGCAGGTTCATATAGCTGCATCATTCGGAAGGAAATGTGGCTGCGCATCTGATCGATGTTCGTCTGTACATCGGAAGGCAAGCTTCCGTAATACTGTACGGCTAGGTGAGAGCGAATCGCGTCAAACGGGAAATCGGGCACCTTTTCCAGTATTTCAAGCATCAGAAACAAGCCGAGCGCCTCGCTCCGAGTCAGCTGCAACGGCGGCAGGATGCGGTTCTCCAGCGCACGGTATCCGCCATGGGCACCTTGTTCGCTGTAAAGTGGAAAACCGATTTGCTGCAGGTAATCCAGGTCGCGCTGGATGGTCCGAACCGAAACGTTAAAGCGTTCTGCCAGCTCGCGAGCCGTAAACTTTTTTCGGGAGTCGATGATCCGCATCATGGTTAATCTCCGCTCGTTCATTTCACCCTCCTAATTACGTCAAGTTTTGTCATAATTATATTGTAACATACAGGATGGCGGGGACAATGGGTATGAGAAGTGTTCGAGCGAATCGAAATCACGAAAGGAGCAACAAATCATGAAAAGAAGAATAATTTTGGATTTAGCGGTTACTTTAGATGGCTTTATTGAAGGGAAAAATGGTGAAGTCGATTGGTGCATTATGGACGCTGAGCTGGGGTTTAATCATTTTTTAAATCAAATTGATACCATTTTATATGGAAGAAAAAGCTATGATTTATGGGGACAATATACTCCGGAAATTGAACATGAGGCTTCTGAAAAAGAATTTTGGGAATTGATTCATAGTAAAGAGAAATATGTGTTTTCCAGGACGCAAATAGGGACTGATAAGAAAGCAATATTCATAAATGATTGTATTCTTGAAGAAGTAAATGCATTAAAGAATAAGCCGGGTAAAGACATCTGGTTATATGGCGGAGCAAGTCTTATTACAACTTTTATTAATTTAGGAGTTGTTGATGAATTTAGATTATCTGTTCACCCTGTTGTATTGGGAGAAGGGAAACCGCTGTTTGTGGATATAAAACAGAGGTTGAATTTAAAAATGGTTCATACAAGAACGTTCTCCTCAGGCGTTGTACAACTCATTTATCATTTGGATAGGAAGTAATACTATTCCACGTTCCAAGTGTCGAACAAAGAAAATAGAAATCGGAGGTGGAGTCTCTGAACGTCAATGATATCGTAATAAAGGGAGCTCGCGAAAATAACCTAAAAAACGTAAATGTCCGCATCCCGAAGCGAAAAATCACGATCTTCACCGGCGTCTCGGGATCAGGCAAATCTTCCCTGGTCTTCGACACCATCAGCGCCGAAGCTCAACGGCAGCTTAACGAGACGTTTTCCGCATTCATCCGCAATCGGCTGCCCCGGTTTAGTCAGCCGGATACGGATCTCATCGAGAACTTGTCTACCGCAGTCGTAATCGATCAGAAAAGGCTCGGTGGCAACTCCCGTTCTACGGTCGGCACGATCACAGATATTTATGCAATGGTCCGGTTGCTATTCTCCAGAATCGGTAAACCATTTGCCGGCAATTCGCATGTGTTCTCATTTAACGACCCGGCCGGCATGTGCCCAGAATGCTCCGGAGTCGGAAAGGTGGTGCAGTTCGAAGTGGACAAGCTGCTTGACAGGTTCAAATCGCTGAATGAAGGCGCAATTCTGTTCCCCGCATTTAAAGTAGGAAGCTGGTACTTGAATACGTATACTCATTCCGGCTTATTCGAAAACAACAAGCGGCTCGCCGACTATACACCTGCAGAATGGGATACCCTCCTCCACGGCAAAGAAAGCAAGATCGTATACCACACCAAAGGCGGCGATATTGAATCGGATTACGAAGGTCTGCTGAACAAGCTTACCCGCCTGTAACCCGCCTGAACCATCTGGTATCTATCGGGCTGGAATATTTGAGTCTGGACAGACAGACCGCAACTTTGTCGGGCGGGGAATCGCAGCGCATCAAGATGGTCCGTCATCTGAGCAGCAGTCTTACCGACATGATCTACATTTTCGACGAGCCGTGCGTCGGGCTGCATCCGCGGGATGTCCATCGTCTGAACGGCATGCTGCTCCAGCTCCGGGACAAAGGGAATACCGTTCTCGTCGTCGAACATGACCGCGAGGTCATGGAGATCGCCGATTACATCATCGATGTCGGACCTCATGCGGGAACCCGCGGCGGTGAAATCGTCTATGAAGGTAACTTTGCGGGTTTACTCCGAGCGGATACCTTGACAGGACGGTACTTAAAGCAAAGCCTGCCCTTTAAAACTTCAACCAGGGTGCCCAAGGGTTGGATGACCGTAACCGGCGCAAGCTTACACAATCTGAAGGACGTGACAGTCGATATACCCGTCGGTGTGCTGACCGTGGTAACCGGTGTAGCCGGCTCGGGCAAAAGTACGTTAATTAACGGAGCATTTCTACCATCGCACCCAGAGTCGATTGTCATCGACCAGTCAGCAGTGGGAACATCCACCCGCTCCAATACGGCCACTTATACAGGGATGATGGACGAGATCCGGCGGCTGTTCGCAGCCGCCAACAAGGTTAGCGCATCGTTGTTCAGCTTCAACTCCAAGGGAGCCTGCTCCAACTGTCAGGGTATCGGTATGATATACACGGATTTGGCCTTTCTCGAGCCAATAAGGACGACATGTGAAATATGCGCGGGCAAGCGGTTCAGCGATGAAGTGCTGCAGTATAAATTGAACGGAAAATCAATCAGCGACGTCCTCGCTATGACGGTCCGGGAAGCTTCGGCGTTCTTCAGCGGGAAGGAACTGCTCCGTCAAATACGGACGCTTGAGGATGTGGGACTCGGGTACGTAACGTTGGGCCAGCCTCTGAGCACCTTGTCGGGCGGGGAATGCCAACGCATCAAACTGGCGGGAGAACTTAACAAGGTAGGTAGTCTCAATGTAATGGACGAACCGACAACCGGACTGCATATGTCCGATATCACTCGTCTGATGGACATTATGAACCGCTTGATCGACGGAGGCAACACGGTGGTATTTATCGAGCACAACCATGACGTGATTAAGAGCGCGGATTGGATTATTGACATGGGTCCCGAGGGAGGCCACCGGGGGGGGCCGAATTGTATTCGAAGGCACTCCTGTCCAACTTGCAGATGCCGAGCATTCGATAACAGGGGAATATTTGCGCAAGGCAGTAACCGGACAGGGAGCATCTTCCTGACGGGGGACGTTGCAACGAGGGGGGAAGAAGGTCGGCCATTTACGGTCGACCTTCTTTTTTTACCTACTTTAGAGAAAAGAATGGCAGGTTGGAGGAAAACTACTAGGTTTATTTATTAATATTAAGTTTAAAATTAGAAGGTATGATTAGTTCAGTTTATCTGGATAAGAAAGAGGGGACTCTTAATGGAATTATTAATGACCATCATATTGCTGCTCGTATGTTTAGTCATTTCGAACATTATAAGCCACTATGTGCCTTTAATACCTACCGCTTTAACACAGATCGCTATTGGGGTCGGCATTGCTCTCCTATTTAAGGAATTCCATCTAGAGATCGAAACCGAGTGGTTCTTGCTTCTTTTTGTTGCTCCGCTATTGTACAACGACGGCAGATACTTCCCAAGAGATGAACTGTGGAAAATGCGAGCTCCGATTTTCGGTAATGCGATCATTCTCGTTCTGCTTACAACGATCTGCGGCGGCTACTTTATTCATTGGATCATCCCTGACATTCCCATTGCAGCGGCCTTCGCCTTAGCCGCCATTCTGTCACCAACAGACCCGGTCGCGGTTAACGGTATCGCAAAGCGTATTCATCTCCCGGAAAACGTATTGAATCTCGTACGAGGAGAATCGCTGATCAACGATGCCTCCGGGCTTGTAGCATTCAATTATGCGGTAGCCGCGGTTGTCACGGGGTATTTTTCACTGAAAGAAGCTATATTTGACTTTACGTATATGTTTGTCGCGGGTGCTTTCCTCGGGCTCGTACTCAGCCTGCTAATGACATGGATCCGTTATAGCTTGCGCAAAAAAGGGATCAGTGACGTTACCCTGCATTCGCTGCTTCAACTATTGACGCCATTCCTTATCTACATCATTGCAGAAGAGTGGTTCCATGCTTCCGGGGTCATTGCAGTCGTTGTAGGTGGAATTGTTTACTCACTGCTTAGAGAGAAAGCGGAACCTTTGCAAGCGGAGGAGCAGGTGTTAACGGAAAATATATGGACCACGGTATCCTTTATCCTGAACGGAACGGTATTCCTATTGCTCGGCTTGATCATTCCTCCGTCTATACGGTCAACTGTCGAGAATCCAAACATACATAATACTCTTGCAGTCGGTTATGTTTTGGCGATCGGGATAGCGATATTGACAATACGATTCGTCTGGTCGTACTTGTTCTCCCATTATGAGTATCGATTTAAAAGAGATAAAGAAATGGCTAAACCAACGGTTAAAATGACGCTTATGGTCAGCTTGACTGGCGTTCGTGGAGCTGTGACCATGGCCGGGGTGTTATCCATACCGTTGCTGATCGAGAGAGGCGATGCGTTCCCAGAGCGTTCACTCATCCTCTTCTTGGCTGCCGGCGTTATATTGTTCACTTTAATTGCAGCTACTTTGTTTTTGCCTCTACTTAGCAAGGGAGAAACGCCTGAAGGGGAGTCGGCTAATCATTTGGACATAAATATAGCTAAGAGTAAGCTGCTGCTTGCAGCAATGAAAAAGGTTCGTACGGAAATGAACGAAGAAAATGAAGCTGCTGCATATCAATTGATGGACGAGCTTAGAGAGTCGTTCAAACAAACCAATGTTGAAATGAGCTCGAAGGAGAAAGAAAACAATGAGTTTGTACAAAAATTAGTAAAAGTTCGATTAATGGCATTAAAAGCTGAGAAAAAATACATGGAGGAGGCCATGGAATCAGGAGAGATGGATGAAGAGTTATTCGAATTTTTCGCGAGAGCCTTCGAAATGCGCGAAGAGTCACTGTCTCGAAATGATAGATCCCGATTTGGAATACTCGTACGAAATGAATTACGGGACTGGAAACGTTCGAGCGCCAGACGCCGCAAAGCCGGCAAGGGCAAGGCGCGAATCGCCCAACGTCTAGCGGGGAAAGAAATCCTCCTCAAAGCTTCAAATGCAGCTCTGGCGAAACTGGAAGAAAAAGCGAGGGAGCATGAGGTTGGCGACGTCGTATATAATACCGTCATTTTCGACTATAAACGGGTAATCGATAAGCTTAAAGGTCCTGAACAATTTAATGCTGCCGTAGAAGCACAGAAAGAGGAGCTGCGGATCATTGTGATGGATGTGGAAAGGTCGGAGATTCGCCGCATGTACGAGAACGGAGAGATCAGTAAAGAGCAAGTCAAAGATTTAAGAAGAATGATTAATTACATCGAGAGCGCAACCCTTTATGAGCATGCGGAATAAAGCAAATTCGAACGAATTCGAATTAGACTTTTAACTTACCGTGACTATATGTGCAGCGGATTTCGCACTTGGACCGTCTAATAAGGTGAAGGTGGTGATCACGTGATGCCGACCGGCAGTCGACATAAGGATGATTTTGCGAAAGACCCCGCGCAAGCACTGGAGCAACTCATGAACGAATTCGGCACAATTGTCATACGGACCGCGTTTTTCTATACGGGGGATGCTCATCTTTCCGAGGATATTAGCCAGGAGGTCTTCCTGCGCGCGTACCGAAAGTGGAACGCCTTCCGCGGCGACAGCGCCGTCAAGACGTGGCTGATGACGATCACGGTCAACGTATGCCGCGACAAAATGAGCGTTCGTATGTTCACGGAGCAGCCGACCGAGCCAGGTAAGCTCGCACTCGGCCGAACGATCAGCGTGGAAGATGAGGCGCTTGAACGGCTGAGGAAGAGCGAAGTGCTGCAGTATGTGCTTCAACTACCGTTACCGTATCAGGAAGCGTTGTACTTGTATTACTATGCGGACCTCAATACGCGGGAGATATCAGAAGCCATTAGCACGCCGGAAGGGACAGTACGCAACAGACTGCATCGGGCGCGAGAAATGCTCGCCCGAGAGATCGGTAAGGAGGGAATCATTCATGAATGATAGGGATCATAATCTGCGTCAACAGTTTAGAAAGGAGTCGGATGAAATGTTATTTTCGAATATGGAGATGAGCGAGCAACTGAAACGGAAGATTCGTCAAGAAGCGGTCGCTGAGAAGGCAGGGCGTAAATCGAAGCTTGCGAAATCATGGAAGGTAGCGGCGGTTGGATTGGCAGCAGCGGTCTCAATCGTTGTGGCCATCCCGCTGTTAGGTACACCGAGCGTTCCGGCGCCTGTGGATAATACGACGGAGAATGTGTCTCCGCCACTGACGAACGGAGGCATCGCCGGTTCAGAGTTGAGCCAATTGACGACAACGACGCTAGGTTCGATCGAAGAAGCAAAGGCATCTTTCGGAGATGTCTTGCTGCTGCCGTCTTTTGTACCGAAAGGGTACACCTTAACAGACATGGCAGCGGTGGGAATGCCGGATCAACCAGCTAGAGATATCATTTTTACGTATACATCGGGCGAACATACAGTGACGTTCATGGCCAGCCGCATGGAGTCCGTCTATCCGGCCGAACTATTTACGAAGACGAAAGTGGGCGAAGCGGACGGATTCGTATTCGAACAGTCAAACATGACTGAATTGTTCTGGACGATGGAAGATGTCCATTTTGGCATAACCGGGTCAATTACAGGAGATGAAGCGCAGAAGATGGCGTTATCGGCATCGCTTTAAGTGAGAAAAGCTTTAACTCGAATGATGTCTAGGAACAGAATTACTATCGGACGACGAGAACATATTTCATTAATTGCCGCGTAAATCGCGGCTTTTTTTATGGGATAATGACAAGAACCTTATCCTATTCCCACGGACATACCGATTGTTTAGAAATAACGAGCGGGCCACCGTGCTGAGTTACGGCAGGCAGATTAACTTAGATACGTGACTAACTTAAAATAAATTTACTTTACTCCTACATTAAATGGTAAAATCAGGGCGAAGAGAAGGCTGGAGAAGGGCAAAATGATTTAAACAGGATTGCAAAAAAATGAAAATGGGGTCGAATGCGAATGGCGACAACTGACTGGGAAAACAAAATTACAGAAATCACATTGTTTGTGGAAGATTTGCATCGGTCGAAGGCATTCTACCAAGAGACGTTCAAACTTGCTGTCATATATGAAGATGCAAACTGCGCGGTGTTCGATTATGGCAACACAAGCATCAATCTGTTAAATCAATCGAATGCCCGCGAATTGATTGAGCCGGCGCAGGTTGGTCACCACGGAGATGGCGCGCGGTTTCAATTCACGATCCAAGTGTCGGATGTTGACCGGGTATGCGATGAACTGGAAGTGCGTGGCGTTAAGTTATTGAATGGTCCGATAACGCGTCCCTGGGGGCGGCGGACGGCTTGTTTTGCCGATCCTGACGGGCATGTGTGGGAGATTGCGCAGGTACTTCATTTTCAATAGAGCAGTTGCAATTTAAATGCCAAGAAAACGCAAATACCTTTTAAAGAGTTGAATTTTATTATATAGAAAGTTTCCCTATAATTTGAGTGTCATTTTTAGGTAAAATATGCTCAAAGTAGTGATGTATTAATGTTAAACAAGGTAGTTAACATTTAAGTCCACAGATGGACTTTTCATTTTTGAATTTCCTCTTGTGGTAATGTCAATGTAGGATGAGTTGCAAGAATATGAACTGGAGGAGATATTATAAATTATATCGAGACTGTTAAAATAAGTGATGAATATTTACTACCATTAGTATCAGAGTTTTACGGATTAGAAGACTACGAAATCCAACTAATTCCGGCACACAAGGGAGGGCGCAATGTCGTTTTTACCTGTGTGAAAGCAGGCGCTGACGCCAAAATACTCAGAATCGCTTTCTTACCTGACAGGAATCGGGAACAATTTCTTGGTGAAGTTGAGTATGTCAGATATTTATTCGAGCATGGTGGAAGTGTCTCGGACGTAGTCAGTTCTCGAAAGGGAAATCTGCTGGAAGAGATTAACCATAAAAATCATACTTTTTTTATCTGCCTTTTTATAAAAGCCAAGGGAAAAATGCTTGCGGAAAATCATTATCAGTACCGAGAAGGAGCCCCAATTACCGAATACTATTATAATTGCGGTAAAGTCCTGGGGAAACTGCATCAAATATCTAAAGGGTATACGCCTGTCCACCGCAGGTATAGTTTTTTTTGATAAATACAGTGCCGGATTTATTGATAAAGTGATCCCCAACTCATTGCCTCTGCTGAAGGAGAAGCTGATAGAACTCCTTCAAACCTTAGAAGGATTGGACAGGAACAAGGATATTTTCGGTGTGATCCATTTTGATTTTAACGACGGGAATTATTCGATAAATTATGACACCGGGCAAATCACCGTATATGATTTCGATAATTCATGCTACTGTTGGTATATGTATGATTTGGCAGATCTCTGGACACAAGGAGCGGGCTGGATTCAATTTGAACCAGACGCCGGTAAGCGTAAAAGTTCATGGACGATTATTTTGAAACAGTCCTCGAGGGATACAGATCCGAGACCAAGATCGAAGGTTTGATGCTGGAGCGGTTGCCCTTATTTATCCAAGTAACTCTTATGGAAAATATTGTTGACGCATTCGAGGGAATGCACAATATTGGCAAGGAACCAGAATGTGACGAGGAGCTGTCGTATCTCATAAAATGCATGGAAGACGATATCCCTTATAAGGGGTTTTTTCATGAAATTTACTCGTGTGATGAACCTTTTGAATTTGAGGTAATACGTATTTAGTCTTTACGCAGCTGATGCGTAAAAAATAGAACTTAAAATTCAAGGCAGCCCATTTAATGGGTTGCCTTGATTCCGTTTAAATCGCATAGGGTGAACGTGGAATGTCAAAAAAGCCAGTAGGAGCAGCGTCATGCAGGATAGAGATACACTCTACATGCCTTCCGGTATCATTGAGAGGGACGGGGCCGCAATGCATGTTTTTTCCTTAATTTCCCATGTGTCATTCTTTCTCCTTATGCAGAAGTTTCAGTTTGAGGTTCACCAATGCAATGCCTGCGATAATTAGTACGAGTCCCGCCACCAGTTTGGAAGTGATCGTTTCACCCAAGAAAAGGACACTGGTCACGATCGCAATGAGAGGGACTAGAAAATTAAACGAACCGACTTTGCCAGCTTCGCCCGATCCGAGAAGCAGAAAGAATATATCTCGCTTAACTAACGGGAGACGCTAGTGGAACAGAGAAAGGGCTGCCAATGCGGTAGCCCTTCATTTCGCTGACAGGATAGTTCCAATTTAATAGTTGGGTAGCTTACTGTGTTAGAATAAATAAAGATGAACCTGGATGATGGCTCAGCGGGGGGAAACGAAAATGAACAAAACCGACCGGCAGCTCGCCATAATGCTGGAACTGCAACGGAGCAAGATACTGAGAGCAGAAGATATGGCTGCTTTATTTGAGACGAGCGTGCGGACAATCTATAGAGATATTCAAGCCCTGAGCGAAATGGGGATTCCAATATTGGGAGCCCCCGGACAGGGTTATTCCCTTATGGAGGGGTATTTTCTTCCACCAATCGGGTTTTCGGCTGAAGAGGCGGTAACCCTGCTCATGGGTACAGATTTTATTGAGCAGCGGTTGGATGGTGATTATGGAAATATAGCTAAGGCGGCTCGGCACAAAATTGAAGCCATTTTACCCGAAGCAGTGCGCGGTGAGTCGATGCGCGTTCGGGAAACCATGAGGCTTCTTCAAGCTAGCGAATCGGTAACCGGCTTGAGGGAAAAAGACTATCTCGGACAAGCACGGCGCGCGATTTTGGAACGGCGAAAACTAAGGATTTCATACCAGAAAAATATGCCGGAGACGGACGGCAATCGAAAGAGTATGCGTGAGGTCGCTCCGTACGGACTGTCGCTCGTTGAAGGTTATTGGATTTTAATCGGGCACTGCGACCTGCGGCAGGATATCCGCCATTTCCGCTTGTCGCGAATGACTGAGCTAGTCGTTCTGGATAAACACTTTGCAATGCCGCATGGCTTTAACTTAAGCCATTACCGTCCGCCGGACGACCGCAACGAACGCGTACTGGTTCGAGCCAATCCAGAAATGGCCGATAAAATTTCCGAAACCGCTAACTTTTATACGGAAGCGGTCGAAGAGCGGACTGACGGAGTCTGGTTCCATTTTCGCGTTCGAACGCCGGAGGAACTGTTGCACCTTATCCTCAGCTGGGGAGGAGACGTCGAGGTTCTGGAACCAGAGTCATTACGTTGCCGGATTCGGGAAGAGGCAGAAAAAATTTTTAAACGCTACTGACATGCTGTTGTCAGTAGCGTTTTTTTATACTGGGGTTATACCCAAGATGAATGAGGAGTGTTGTTTAAATGAGAAGTACAGCGGAAGCATTGCAGGCGTTTGAAGTGACGGTTGGAGGATATTTAGTTGAACTGGAAAACCTCACTATGGAGCAATTACTTGCAAAGCCTAACGAGGAGGAATGGTCAATTGGGCAAATGTATATGCATTTGATTCAGTCGGCTCAATTCATGCATCTGCGTAATGTTGACCAATGTTTAAACGGAAGTGAGGCTGTACTGGGGAACACGGGGGAAAAAACAGAGAATGGGAGAGCCGCGTTCGAGCTTGGAAGCTTTCCGCCCATTCGGATACGAGTCCCGGCTTCGCCGCAGTACACACCGCAGCAGCCGGATAGTAAGGAGCAGTTGATGGAAGGACTTCGTGGCGTAGTGGAACGGATGAAACGTACTGAAATCGCTTTGAGTCAGGCGCCCGAAGGGAATAGAATTCTTCATCCAGGTTTCGGCGCGTTAAACGCTACAGAGTGGTTTTTGCTGGTAGAAATGCATTACAGGCATCATCTATTGCAGTTGGAGCGGTTGCGTTGCTGCGTAAACGTGGTCATTCGACCGAACTGAATAGTGCATATGGGTAAGGGCAATACTGGTAATCGAACCATAAAAGCACATGCGGGCCGGGTGATACGATCATGGAGAGCAACAGCGGAAACAGCGATACCAATGCACAGCAAAGCTCGCCTCAAGCTTCCGGCATCCCGAGCGACAGTACGATGGGAAGTACGAATCTTAAGCATCCCGCCATTCCCGTCTCGCACTCTCTCCAAGATAATCTGCGTTTTCTGGAGGATGTGTTTCGGGACAGCTCGGACATTAATTTCAAGCACTGGAGCTATGGGCCGGGTTTGGGGGAGAGGGCATGCTCCGTCTACTATAATTCGCTCGTGCAGGAAGATACGATCAACTATATGAAGCTGTCCCTCCAGGATTTGACGACGCACGAAATCGGGCCTGGAATGAACGTAACCCTGCACGACATACAATATTTTTTTGGGCAGCAAGGCGTATCCGAGAAAAAAGCCGAGCTCATAAACGATATGGAGGCAGTCGTCGATGCCATATCGAGCGGTCGGCTCATTATTATTTTCGATGGATGGGATCACGGGTTAAATTATAAAGCGGAGTCCGTCGAGACGCGGCAGGTGATTGAACCCGTCAACGAATCGGTCGTGCAAGGGCCAAGAGAGAGCACGGTCGAAAATTTGCAAAAAAACTTAGGTTTGCTTCGGCTCCGTCTGAAGACTCCGAAGTTCAAAATCGTTTTAATGTCGGGCGGCGGCGATACAAAGACAACGGTCGCGTACGGATATATTGAAGGAACAGTCGACGGCGAACTGTTGAAAGAATTCAAAACGAGGATGGAACGGATCCGGGATGTAGAAATTTTAGAAACGTCTTATATCGAGCAGCTTATCGAGGACTCGACATTCTCGCCGTTCCCGCAGCATCGATATACAGAAAGAACCGATATGGCGGTCGCCGGACTCTTGGACGGTAAGATCATCGTTCTTGTCCAAGGCACGGGAGGCATGCTGTTATGTCCCGGTCTATTTACCGAGTTTTTTCAGTCGAGCGAAGATTATTACCAGCGGACCGTTATTTCCACCTTGGTGCGCTGGCTGCGCATATTAGCCTTTATTATTGCGCTCTCACTGCCAAGCATTTATATTGCGCTGTCGACTTATCATCCCGAGCTTATTCCGACGGTTCTCCTGCTCGCGGTGCTGAATGCCAGGGAGGGAATTCCGCTTCCGGCTTTCTTCGAGGCTTTGCTCATGGAATTTTTTTTCGAGCTCATGCGCGAGGCAGGGGTTCGTTTGCCCCGTCCCATAGGTTCCGCGGTAAGCATCGTAGGAGCGCTCGTAATCGGGGACGCGGCCATAAGCGCCGGAATCGCATCGCCGATCATGGTCATCGTGGTAGCTCTAACGGGTATAGCATCGTTCTCCATCCCGCAGTACGGCATTGCGATTGCGCTTCGTATACTGCGGTTTCCCTTGATGGTCAGCGCAACGTTATTGGGCGGGTTCGGCATGATGGTCTGTTTCATCATCATCCTGCTTCATCTAAGCAAGCTGCGCACGCTCGGCCAACCGTATTTGGCGCCGCTTGCGCCGCTCCGGCTCTCCGAGTTGCGCGACGTCGTGCTGCGCGCTCCGCTTAAGAAGATGCTTCGAAAACCCCGCAACTTGCATAATCAGAAGCCGTAATGGAAAGGAACCGTATGAGAAAGCTTGGACGTGCGTTTGTACTTTTCATCGTCTGCGTTCCGCTCCTATCCGGCTGCTGGAGCAAATACGAGCTTACGGAGCGAGGCTTCGTTATGGGCGTAGCACTCGATCTCGGAGAAGAGGGGGATATCGAGATGCTGACCCAGATCTATCGTCCGCTCTCTTCCGAATCCGGAAAAACAACGACGACATCGCCGCTTAGCATCAACGTTAAGACGACTGACGATACCGTCATGGAATCAATACGCGATATTCCGATCCACTTAGGGAGGAAGGCGCAATGGAGCCACATGCGCGTCATCATCGTTGGAGAGGCTTTGGCAAGAAGTGCGGATGTGAGTAAAATACTCGACCTGTTTTTACGGGACCATGAGCCGCGCAGCAGCGTCAGCTTGATGATTGCACGGGGGAGAGCTTCGAAAATGTTCGAGAAAAAGCCGCTCATCGAGCAAACGACCGCTCAGCAATTTCTTCGTACCGAGGAATCGTCCTACCGCAATTCAGCCAAGACGATCGATACCTCGCTCCTTGATTTAGTCATGCAATTGAAGAGCGCG